>VBDA01000435.1:7377-13963 GCA_005883655.1 Betaproteobacteria bacterium
GACTCGACGGGTAAAGCGGTCGCGAGACCGCTTAACGAGACCACCATGCTCGTCACCATCAGCAGCGGCGTCGCGGCGCCTGCATTGATCCGCCCAATCTACGGCCCCGATGGACGTACGGCGTCCGGCTTGGCGACATGGCAAACCGGAGGGAGTGTGTTATTCACCTCTTCCGATTGCACTGCGGGCGCCCATGTCTACGGTTCGTCCTATGCGGGCGTGCGCGCGACCACGCAGGTACAGACGCCGGCCGGAATCATGCTCTATGTGGGAGCGGTCGGAATTGCGAGCACGGTGGCAGTTCACTCGATTCTCTACGACACCGGATGTGCGCCGGTGAAAGTCCAGCAAAACGGCTTGTTTCCCGTCTTGGCGATCGTTAACTTGAATGCGGCGTATCCGCCGCCGCTTGCATTTCAGTAGCTGCTGTTTAGATGCGTCCCACAATCGGTACAAGGAGAAAGGAATGATGATGAAGAAGACAAGGGATTGGATAACGGCGGCCGTTGCGATCGCCGCCGGGCTTTCCGTGGGGAGTGCCTACGCAGACACTTGCAGCCAGCTAGCCGCGGCCGGCTTGACCGATGCGCGCCTGAAAACCGCGCTGCGCACGGTCGTGCCGCCAACGGGGACGCCTAATGGCGGCCTTGGCTTTCCGATGTGGCTGACGCTGGTCGATGGCAGCGGCATCGTCTGCGCCGTGACCAACTCGTTGGACGGTTCCGCCGGGAACGCCGATGTAACGGCTGACATCTGGCTCGGCAGCCGCGTGATTTCGGCGCAGAAGGCCAACGCGGCGAACGCGTTCAGCAACGGCAGGCTGGCGCTGTCCACCGCGAATCTGTATTCCGCCGTTCAACCCGGCGGCAGTCTGTACGGTCTGCAAGCCAGCAATCCGGTCGATGCGACGCAAGCCTACGACGGCAAGGCCACGGATTTCGGCACGCCCAAGGATGCGCTGGTCGGGAATCGGATCGGCGGCATCAACGTATTCGGCGGAGGCCTCGCGCTCTACAGCCATGGCAGGAAGATCGGAGCGATCGGCGTTTCCGGCGACACCTCTTGTACCGATCACGTGGTCGCCTGGAAGGTACGCGCCAGTACGCCCTTTGCCACCGTGCCGGTGTTCCTCGCGTTCGATGCCATGTTCCAGGACATCACACCGAATCCGAACGGCGGAACGGGGATCAGCGCGTCCGGCTTCGGGCATCCGACCTGTCTCAACAACCCGACCCACGCGCAAGCAGGTCCGGCCATCATCGGCAACTAGTCGGCGCCAGCGCGCAGGAGCGGCCGCGTCCATCGCGGCCGCTCCGTTCTGGCCCTACGAAAGGGCACCAACGCTTCCGGGGGGCGACGCCGGGGCCGCGGCTGCAATGCACGTTCATGCGGTGAAGGCCGCGAGCTAGAAGAAGGGATTCGTCCGTAAATCGGAGCCGAAATGCGCTCTCACGGCTTACGACGTCCGTTTCATCGTCACCTTGAACATGGTGACCCACGCGTCCTTCACCAGCGTCTCGCTCCACGCCTCGTAGGACGAGTCGTTGATCAGCGTCCAGCGAACGCGATAGGTCATCGACTTGCCGTCGGCAACATACTGCGTCGCCGGAAAGACCAGGGCGCCCGGCATGCTTTCCATGGTGCCCCGGCTGATGCCGCCGAGATTCTCGATGTAGACATACTCGACCCGCTTGGATCCGGAATCCCAGTAGTACAAGGTCTCGCCGACGTAATCCGGTCGACCGGACGCGTGCACGGTGTGCGTGTCGCGCAGGGCCTTGCCGGCGTAGATCCACTGAAAGCAATGCTCGTCGTTCTGCTTCTGATCGGGGAAGTCACCCTTCCAGCAATGCCCGGCCAAGAACGCCATAGGCTTCAAGCCCTCGGCCGGCTGGACGTCGCCCTCGGCCGCAGTAGCCGCAAACGCGACCGAAAAAGCGCAAAGCAAACACGCCAGCAATCTAGTCACTTGGCGCCTCATTCAAAAATTGGCAAACACCAGGCCCAGCGCCATGAACTGCACGGCATGAAAGCCGCCGTTGATTAGACTCAGCTCGAGGTTCTTGCCCTTGGACACGCCGGACCGATAGTTTCCGGCGAAGCCGGTGACGACCCACACCAGGCCCGCAGTGCATCCGCTAACAACGGCGACCTGCATCGAAGGTCGCGGACCGAGAAAGATCGCGAACATGAGTGCGGCTATCAGCGATAGCAGAAATCCGATTCCGAAAATGAGCGCCGGCTTGTGCACGCGCAAATGGTCGGGCAAGCGGGGATGGGTCTGCCACCCCTCGCCAAAGAGCAACGGCGCGTACCAGATACCGCCGACCACGAATGTCACCATCGCGGCGACCAGCACCGCCAACAAATTTATCCCTGCCATCATCCTGCTCCTCGTTTTGCGGCCCGGCTCGCGCTTGCGCGGCGTCCTGCCAGGCGAATCCTGCCCCCGCAGCCCCGACACGGAAGCGGGCACGCGAATCGCGTCGCGCTCAAGATAACCTAAATACGTCCGTAATTGCCGTACCGCGCGATCGAAGTAGGCGACGTCCCGGTGCGTGCGCGCTTGCATCACGCCCCCACCCTCGCAGTCAGCACGAGCCCGGCGAGCGCGCGGCGGTCGGGTTGTTTGAGCAGGTGCAGGTCTGCCTCAAGCAAGCACTGTTCCACGGCGTCGACCCAGGCACTGAAGTTCTCCGCGAGCGCCTCGCGCACCAGTGGGTCCGGACGATATCTTGCATGATTCGACCTGTCAAATCGCCCGTTCGTGGACAGGCGAGTCGCGGCCGACGTTCCTGCGATTTGTCGTTGCGGTCAACCGCGTGCTGCTGCGCCGGCGGCGCAAATGCGTTGACCCACATGGTCGAGTTGAATCAGACTCCATCGTTCGACGGGGCACTCATGATTTATCTGATTCTCGGCCTCATCCTCTTCCTCGGCGTGCATTCGGTGCGCGTCGTCGCCGATGACTGGCGCGCCGCTCAGATCGCACGCCTCGGCGAAGGTCCATGGAAGGGCCTTTACTCGCTCGCGTCGCTGGCGGGGTTCGTGTTGATCATATGGGGATACAGCCAAGCGCGGAACGATCCGGTAGTGCTGTGGAATCCGCCGCTGTGGACGCATTATCTCGCGGCGCCGCTCACGCTGCTCGCGTTCGTGCTGGTTACCGCCGCGTATGTTCCGGGTACGCGAATCAAGGCGTGGTTAGCCCAGCCGATGGTACTAGGGGTCAAGGTCTGGGCCTTCGCACACTTGATTGCCAATGGAACGCTCGCCGCCGCGGTGTTGTTCGGAAGTTTTCTGGTTTGGGCGGTGGTCGTCTTTGCGTCGGAGCGAAGGCGCGATCGGGCGAAGGGCGTCGTTTATCCCAAAGGCTCGCTAGCGCGTGACACGGTGGCGATGGTGATCGGAGTGGTGGCTTGGGTGCTGTTTGCTTTCTGGCTGCATGGGCGGTGGATTGGAGTGCGGCCTTTTGGATAAATGGATACAGCGCTACTCCTTCAGCCGGATCGGAGCCAGGTACTGCTGACGGTAGGTTTCGAAAGGGACGGCATCCGCAGCCTCGATCCGGCGCTGCTCGACGATCGATTCCTCCGTCTGGAGCGCGAACCGGCTGGCAACTTCCTCGGACAGCGGCAGCTTCATAATGGCGTCGCGATGTGCACGCGAGTGCGCGAGCGCGAAGTGAACGTAGGAGTTGTCGTGGTCGCGCGCCATCGCCTGCAAAACGCGGGCGGAAGGCGTCGACGCGGGATCATCCAGTAGCGCGACAGCCGCCGAAAGCGCGTCGCGATGCAAATTACCGCTGGTTGCTGCGTCGAGCGCTGCGGCGATCGGCTCGCACTCGGCGAGCACCTCGCCGCCCCACTCCGCGAGCGTCACTTCCTCCGACTCTCTCGTCAGACGCAATCCCGGCTCGCGACCGCGTGAGGCGACGCGCTGCTTGTTGCCGATAATGGCGCCAAGCTCCTGCGGCGTGTCGGGCGGGCTGTCGCAAAGCAGGCAGTGCAGCAGGAACACGTCGAGCAAGCGCACCGTGCTGCCGACGATTCCGATGGGATAGAACGGATCGAGGTCCATCAGCCGCACTTCGACGTACTCGACGCCGCGATCGCGCAACGCATGCAGCGGACGCTCGCCCGGCCGGATCACGCGCTTGGGGCGGATGGTGCCGTAGAATTCGTTTTCGATCTGCAGCAGGCTGGTGGCGAGCTGGCGATAGTCGTCGCCTTCGCGGATGCCGATCGCCTCGTACGCCGGATACGGCTGCGTCAGCGCCTGCTGAAGGGATGCGCCATAGCTTTCCAGGCTGTTGTAGCTCACCGCAAGCGAAGACTGCGCCTCGCTCTGGTAACCCAGCCGGCCCATGCGTAGCGACGTCGCGTGCGGCAGATAGAGCGTGTCTCCGCTCAGCCGCTCGAGGCCGTGCTCGCGGCCGTCGACGAAGGTCGAGCACACCGCGGGCGATGCGCCAAAGAGATAGAGCAACAGCCAGGAGTGACGCCGAAAGTTGCGGATCAGCGCGAAATAGGCTTCGTTGGAGAGCTGCTCCGGCATCGAAAAGTTGTAGTGGATGCCAGAGATCGTTTGCATGCGCCGTCCGTAGCGGTGCGACAGGCCCATGCGGTACACGCTCTTCGCGCGACCGACGTTGGAGTTGCCGAAGCGGCCGAGGGGAATCATGTCGTCCGCGGGCAGCCGGCAGGGCATGCTCGCGGCCCAGAGCAGCTCGTCGCCGATCGCGCGATAGACGACCTGGTGGATCTCGGTGAGCTCCTGCAGGCACCCGTCCGCGTTGGAATGCACTCCGGTGATGAGCTCGACCTGCGACTCGCTGAAGTCGGTGGTGATGTGCGGATGGGTGAGCGCCGAGCCAAGCAGCGCCGGATGCGGCGTCGTCGCCAGCGAGCCGTCAGGCTGCACGCGCAGGCTTTCCTTTTCGATGCCGCGGCGGAGGCTGTTGAGCACCTCTCGCGGCAGCGCGCTCAGACGTTCTTCGAGAGGCAAAACGAGTTCGGACAGCACGAGGTCACTCCGGTTGGAACGTCGGCAGAGCGGCGTCCGTCAAAGGCCAATGGATCCGCGATTAGTAGCAAAATGAGCGGGAAAAAGCGATTCTAATAGGTCAGCGCGCACTTTCGTAATCCCCAATGGATCTGAACCTCAATGCAAGCCAGCCAGTATTTCAAGCGTGGTCAGCCGCAGAAGCTGCAGCCCGTCGGTGATCTTCACCATCGCCTCGTCGTTGGTTCCGAGGCCCTCGACATTGTCCCGCCACGCTGCCCACAGGCGCTCCGCCTCCGCTGGACCCGGTGCGGGCAGAACCTGCGCGAGATCGCGAATATAAGTCATCCGCCCCCACCCCTGCACTGGATCGCCGAGCTGACGGTTTTTCTGGAAGTGCAAGTATTCCACGACGATCTGCGCTTCGCCCAGATTCTTGAGCGTTTCGAACGCGGCGATGCGGACACTGTGATTGATTTCGGTCTTCTCGTTGCGCCAGGTGTTATACGCCATTCCCGAAAGCGCGACGATGATGCTGAAGATGGCCACGATGTTGGCGCGAAGCTGTGACAGAATTAGCGCGCGGTTGATCACGATCTTCATTGGGCCCTCCACATGTTTCACAGCCCGGGATTGTCTCAGAAAATATCGAGAGAGTAGGGCCGTGGTCGACTGTCGGGGCGTATGCGGTCCGGGTGAAGACAGCGCAGTATGCGGGCACGTCCAGAACCTTGGTTCCGGCTTACCGAGGCCGCGCCGCCGAGCCTCAATTGCGCTAAGATGAATCGCGACGGCGGGCGACGGCGCAATTCAGTCGAGTTTGGCCTGTCGCGGCGATGGCATCCCGCAGGACGGCAGCTGGGGTGGAGCGGAAACCCAATGGCCCACAACACCAAAGTAAGCGCCGATGCCGACGCGCCACCGGTCACGCAAATCCTGGCCGACTTCGTGGCCAGGCACCCGTCGCGGGGCTGGGACGCAAGCGTCGACAAGGAAGCGCACCGGACCTTGTTGAACTGGGTCGGCTGTGCCATCGGCGCGTCGCAGCATCCTACCGTTAAAGCCGCGCTTGCCGCCGTCATGGAGCTTGCGCCAAATGCCCAGGCAACGATCCTCGGCCGTCGCGAGCGTGTCGACGTCGCCAGCGCGGCGATGCTGAATGGCATCACATCGCACACCTTCGATTTCGACGATACGCATCTCAGGACCATCATCCATCCCGCTGGGCCAGTCGCCTCCGCGCTGCTGGCGCTGGCGGAACACTACGGCGCGACTGGCAGGCAGTTCATCGACGCGCTGGTTCTCGGCATCGATGTCGAGTGCCGCGTCGGCAACATGATCTACCCCGAGCATTACGATCGCGGCTGGCACATCACCGGGTCGACCGGGATGCTCGGTGCGGCTGCCGCATGCGCGCGGGTGCTCGGACTCGACGCGGGCAAGACCGCAATGGCGCTGGGCATCGCCGCGTCGCAGCCCATTGGCGTGCGCGAGCAGTTCGGATCGATGACCAAGGCCTTTCACGTCGGCGGCGCCGCGCGCGCCGGATTGATGTCGGCGTTGATGGCGAAGCATGGCTATA
>VBDA01000436.1:0-6753 GCA_005883655.1 Betaproteobacteria bacterium
TGTTCTTCGGTCGGATGGGCACGCGCCGCATCCGGCGCGCGGTCGCGATAATGCGTTAGAGCGTCGGCGTCGGCGGACACCAGGCTCTGCTGTAGCCAACGGGAAAAGGCGGCTGCATAAGGCAACGGTTCCTGCCGCCTTGGCGATGATGCCCAATCGCGCAGATTATGGGTCGCGTGACCTGATCCTATGATCAGGATATCTTCATCCGCTAGCGGCCGAAGGGCGTGTCCCAGCCGCAGGTGATGCTCCGTATCGTGGTCCGGCTGCACCGAAAGCTGAACTACCGGAACATCGGCCTCCGGGTACATCCACCGCAGTGGCACCCAGGCGCCGTGATCCAGGCCGCGACAGCCGTCGATGCCGGCCGTGATATCGGAAGCCTTGAACCTTGCGACGATTTCCGATGCGACTTCCGGAGCGCCGGGCGCGGGATAGCGCACGCGATAGAGCTCCTCCGGAAAGCCGCCGAAATCGTGAATGGTCTCCGGTCGCTGGCTTCCGGTAAGCATCGGGACCGAGGTTTCCCAGTGAGCCGAAGCGATGAGAACGGCGCGCGGGCGTGGCAACGTCCGCCCGAGTTCCGCCCACGCGCGCCCCGCGATGCCCGCGTCGAGCGCGTGCATCGGCGAGCCGTGTGACAGGAAAACAGTGGGCAGAGGCACGACGCGCGGACCCTCAATATCGAGGATCAGGCTCGAGCGGTGACGCGGTCGCTCTGCTTGATAAGTCCTTCGGCGATCATCGCCTCGCGGACTTTGGGCCTCGCTGCAACCCGTGCCTGATAGGCGGTCAGGAGTGGCCAGCGCGCGAGGTCGATACCGACGTGCTTGGTCCAGGTCAGCATCGTGAACAGATAGGCGTCGGCGACGGTAAACGTGCTGCCCATCAAATAATCCTTGCCTTTGAGCTGCTGCTCGACCCAGCCAAAGCGCTGGCCGATCTTTTCCTTGAGCGTTTCCTTGTACTCGGCCGGCGTCGTCGACTGAAAGAGCGGTGAGAATTGCTTATGCAACTCGGCGGTTATGAAGTTCAACCACTCCTGGAGGTGGTATCGCTCCATGGTGCCGGCGGGCGGGGCCAGCTTTGAGGCCGGACTGCGGTCGGCGAGGTATTGGACGATGGCAGGGCCTTCGCTCAATCGGTCACCGTCGTCGAGCTCGAGCAGCGGAACGTAGCCCTTCGGATTGACGGCGTAGTAATCGCCCCCGTCTTCGGTCTTGTGGGTCTTGGTATCGACCTTGACCAGCGTCCCCTTGAGGCCGGCTTCGAGCAAAACGATGTGGGGCGACAGCGAGCATGCCCCTGGCGAGTAGTAGAGTTTCATGAGATCTCCTCGGTTAACCGCTGGTAGCGAGCAATCCGATAGAAGCTTAAGCCTTGCGCTGGCTAAGAAAAAGCCTTCCAAAGTTGATAGACTATTCCGTTCTATGCAACAATCACCTGCAAATGGACCGACTGCAGGCGATCATCGCCTTTGCCAGAGTCGTCGAGAGCGGAAGTTTTGCGCGGGCGGCCGAACGCCTGGATGTCTCCGTATCTTCGGTCTCGCGACAAGTCGCTGACCTCGAGGCGCATCTCGACGCACGCTTGCTGAATCGCACCACCCGCCGCCTGTCGCTCACTGAGAGCGGACGCGCGTTCTACGAGCGCTGCCTTCAGCTATTGGCGGATCTCGAGGAAGCGGAGGAATCGGCGAGTGCGGGAACGGCCCGCCCCCGCGGCACGCTGCGGCTCACCTGCGGGATCACGTTTGGCGTCCGACATCTGGCGCCGGCGATTGCCGAATTCGTCACCCGCCATCCGCAGATGCGCTTCGACGTCGAATTGTCCGACCGCGCGGTGGACCTGGTCGACGAAGGTTTCGATGCCGCGCTTAGAATCGGCAAGATTGGCAGCCAGCAGCTGGTCGGCCGCAAGGTCGGAGTAACGCGTCTGATTTGCTGCGCGTCGCCCGCGTATCTGGAGCGCAAGGGTGTGCCGCAGAAACCGGAAGACCTCGCCGGGCACGCCTGCCTTACTTACGAATATTCGCCGCAGAAAAACGTGTGGCTCTTTCGGGACGCCTCGGGCAGCGACCGCTCGGTGCGCATCGACGGACCGGTGCACGCCAACAACGGCAGGTTGCTGGTCGCGCTGGCGGTGGCCGGGGTGGCGATTACCATCGAGCCCGACTTCATCGTCGGCCCGGAAGTTCGTGCCGGGCGCCTGGTGCCTCTGCTGCAGGCGTTCGAGTCTGCACCCGCGAATATCTATGTTGCCTATCCGAGCCGGCGGCATTTGTCGGCGAAGGTGCGCGCCTTCGCCGACTTCCTCGGCACCCGGTTCGCGCAGCCGGAGTGGCTCCTCGCTTCCGAGCCTGCCCGCATCACAGCGAGAGGCGTCAAGCCCCACGTGCGGACCAGGAAGGCGCAGGCTAGGGAAGCTTGAGCTTGCCGCCACCGGGGGGCGGCGGAAGGCCCGCGCCCAGTCCCGGCGTCGAGCCGGGCACGAGTATCGACGACGATGCCTGTCGCCGCAGCTCCTGCAATTCGTGCATCGCGCGGTCGACACCCTCCTTGGAAGCCTCGCCGTATTTCAGCACCGCCTCGCCCAGGGTGGTGGCATCGATTTCGAAGCTGATCGGCAGTGGGCCCATGTTGGTGAGAATCTGCGCTTCGCCGACGTAGACGGTCGGCCGGGTCTGGTCCGGTCCGCCGTCGCGGGTCACCGGCACCAGCACGCGAAGGGTTCCGGCGGCACGGTCGGTATAGATTTCCTCGCGATAAAGTGACGCCGCGTCCATTTTCGATTCAGGGCGTGCAGCGGATTCGTTTGCCATGACATTCCTTACGATTGGCCAGTCTGCAAGGATACTAAACTGCGAGCCTTTGCGCAGGTAACGCTGTGCACTTACTGCGCCAGCCGGGCCTTGTGCGCGAGTGTGGCTTCGTCGCGCCGCGGTTCGTAGACGAGTCCTTTTTTGGCGGCCCAGTGGATCACGGGCCAATAGAGAGGAACGATCCCCACATCGGCAAACGCGAGACGGGTCGCCTCCTGCAGCGCGGCGATGCGCTTCGCGTCGTCGAATTCAGCAAGCGAGCGCTTCAGCGCCACGTCGAATTGCGGGTTGGAGTAACGCGCGCGGTTGAAAGTGCCCATGCCGGCATCCTTGTCGAACGTCGCCAGAACGTTGCTGAGTCCGATCGCCGCGTTGGGCGTTGTCGTGCCGAAGCTGAAAATGAAAGCGCTGTAGTCGCGCCGGGTGGACGCTGTCGCGTAAACGTTGTAGGGCAGTGCCACGACCGCGTTGATCTTGAGTCCCCCGCGCGAGAGCATCTGACCCAAAACCTGCGCGAGATCGCCGTCCTTGGCAAAACGGTCGCTGGAGCTGTGCAGCGTAAGCCCGAAGCCTTGCGGATAGCCGGCTTCCGCCAGCAATTTTTTAGCCGCGACCAGGTCCTGCGCCGGCGCCACCAGTGAGGCATCGTATCCACCGAGCCCTTGCGGCACCATCTGCCCTGCTGGCTCGCCCGAACCTTCGAGCAGCCGGTCGACGATCACTTTGCGATTGATCATCAGCGAAAGGGCTCGCCGCACGCGTGTGTCCTTGAGCGGGTTCTTCGCCAGCGCCTTGCCTGCAAGGTCGGTGACGAATGGGCTCTGGTCACGGTCGGAGTCGAGCGCCAGATAAATGAGACGGGTCGAGCCAATGGAAAAAAGCTGAAGCTTCGGATCCGCCTTCAATTGCGCAGCGTTCGTTGGCGGAACCTGATCGATCAGATCCACGTCGCCCGCGAGGAGCGCGGCCACGCGACCGGCATCCTTGGGGATGAATTTCAGCGTTACATTTTCGAAATCCGCTTTCTTGCCCCAGTACCCGGCGTTCTTCTTCAAGGTGATCGACTGGCCCGGCTTCCACTCCACGAATTTGTAGGGGCCGGTCCCGATGACGCCCTTGCCCGCATTGAAGTCGGCAGTCGAGAGCCCCGTCGCCGCCTTTTTTGACAGAATGAATACGAAGCTGATCTGCTCGATCAACTGCGGCAGAGGTCGTGCGGTCCTGATCTGCACAGTGAGCTTGCCCGGCGCGGTGATTTCGACGATGCCCGCGGTCGCGCCGGCGAATGACGCCGGGCTGTTGGGAACGTTCCTGGAGCGCTCGAGCGAGAAAACGACATCCTCGGCGCTGAAATCTCCGCCGTCATGGAATTTGACCCCTTCGCGAAGCTTGATTTCCCAGGTAATCGGGTTGACTGCCTTCCACGAGATTGCAAGCGCCGGATGCAGCTGGTTATTGGCGTCATTTTCCACCAGCCGATCGAAGATGTCCTCGGACGTGCTCTCGTTGTTGCCGGTGCGCGAGAACAAGGGATCGATCGAGGATTGCTCGGCCGCGCGGCCGATGATGAGGTCGGACGCGAGCACGGGCGGCCCCGCGGTGGCCGCTAACGCCGCCGTGCCGATCAAGAGTGTCAATCGTCGAAGCGTTCGAAACGACATCATCATCGGCTTCCTCCCATGGCTGCGGCGTAACGAGGACGCTCTAGGGAACTAGCGGGCTCAGCGCGGACAGCGAAACCAGTGGCAGCACCACATGAGACGGGTGCGCGGCATCGACATACAGCCGATTCCTGGCGATGCGCTTTTGCGCCGCGAAACCTTCCGCCTCGCCGCTGTTCGGGTTCACGTCGAAACGCGGAAAGTTCGACGAGGATATGTCGACCCGGATGCGGTGCCCCGCCTTGAACAGATTGCAGGTCGCGAATGGCTCGATGACGATCTCGCAAATTTCGCCTGCGCTCATGAGCTCGGGCTGCTCCCAGGATTTGCGATAGCGGCAGCGAAGAATGCCGTCGGTCAGATTCATGGCGAAGCCCTGTGGATAGTCTGTGCTTGGGGGATGTGCGTCGATCAGCTTGGCCGTGAAGTCGGTATCGGGAGCATTCGAGCTCACGTGCAGGTGCACCGCGATAGGTCCGATCACAGCTGTGTCTTCGGCGAGCGGCGCGGTCTCGAACACCAGCACGTCGTCGCGCTCGGCGAGCGCCTTGCCGGGAAATCGCGCGCCAAAAACGCGCGCGTCCTCGCGCTGGTCGAAAGCACCGCCTTCGAAAACCGGCTGACCCGACGTCAGGCTGCCGCCGATGGTCGGCACCGGATTCCCGGGATCGAAATCGTAGTCGAGCGCCGGTGCGTCGGCTCTCGGCAGCGCGGGATCCAGCCGGCCGTCGGCGTGGAGGTGGTAGCGGACGAAGCGGGTATCGGGCAGCGGCCAATCGTCGGCGGCGATCCAGCGTCCGCCGTGATCCAGACGCCCCTCGGCGTTGCGCCGTCCGGAACCGCCTCCCATCATGAACAGCCGCACCGCGGGCTCAGTCTCGACGCTATTGGCGATCCCTCGCACCCAATGATCGAACCAGCGCTGGCGGAACGTCCGCCAGTTGGGCGCGACGTTGCCATCGAAAGCCGACGCCGCGCCAAAATCCACGTCGCCGGCACAAGTGGCATTGCGATCGCCGTGCAGCCAGGGTCCCATGATCAGTCGCACCGGCCCGCGCTTCTTGCGCTTGAGCGCGACGTAGTTTTCGGTCGCGGTACGAACGTACGCATCGTACCAGCTAGACATGTGCACCTGCGGTACATCGGCGAAGCTGTCGTAATATCCAGCGGCGTAGATGCCAAGCTGCTTCCAATAGCTGTCGAAATTCCCGTGCTGCCATTGCTCGAGCAGGTAGCGCTCGTACTCGGGCACGGAGCGAACCGGAGAATGTCCACGCGACCACGGCATGTCCCTGAACCATAGCCGCAAGTCTTCGTGCTCGAGCGCGTCGCGTGCTTCCGGATGCGCCTGCGCATAGCGGCTTTCCTTTGCATGGTTGTATGCCCATGTCGCCTGCTTCAATTCAAATGCGCCACCCTGGCGGATGCCGCACTGGTAGGCATTGGAAAATCCGCCCGAGTCGATGACCATCGCCGCCAGCCCTGGCGGGTCGAGACACGCCAGCGCAGCCTGCGCGTGCGCAGCGTAGGAAAGTCCCATTGTCGCCACGTTGCCATCGCACCACGGTTGTGCGGCGATCCATGCCAATGTGTCGAAGCCATCGTAGCCCTCGGAAAGATATTTCACGAACTCGCCTTCCGACGCGTGCCTCCCGCGGCAATCCTGGTAGACCACAACGTAGCCGGCACGCACGAACCAGCTCGCAACCTCGGCGCGCGGGCGCGGCGCGGATTCCCCATGATCGAACTCGGAGCGCGAGGCGAGCGTTTTGCCGTACGCCGTTCGCTCCAGAATGACCGGGAGCCGGCCGGCGGCGGCGACACCGGCGAGGGTGGGACGGTAGACGTCGGTCGCCAGACGGACTCCATCGCGCATCGGAACCATGATGTCGCGTTCGACTGCGACGTCGGCGAGGGTTTCCGGTGCAACGGGTGTCAACACGGCCGACATCGGAACGAAAGAAAAGGAGACCGAAACTGGTCCAACGCGAACATTGTAGCAATCGGTAACCGAGCTTCTCCTCTCAAACGCGCATCCAAGGCGGTGGTGGCGCCGTAACCATCCATTCACGGCTCGAATGTTATTATTCGGTAACAGTTCGTTACATCTGAGGCGATCCGCACCGCTCAGTGCGAAACTGTCAGCCGAACTTCGCCCCGTGCGTTAAGTCTAAAATGGTGTTATCGCGGAGGTGGTCATGAAACGCATTTTATTGGCAACGGTCGCAGCGGTTGGACTAGCCGTTGGTAGTGGAACGGCGCTCGCTCAAC
>VBDA01000436.1:6844-7244 GCA_005883655.1 Betaproteobacteria bacterium
GGCACGGCGGTGGGGGGCACGGCGGTGACTGGCACGGTGGCGGCGGTCACGGTGGCTGGCACGGTGGATCCCACTTCAACATTGGCATCGGCTTCCCGGGGTTCTATTGGGGGCCGGGTTGGGGCTATCCATACTACGGGTACTATGGCGGCTATCCGTACTACTCGAGCTACCCATACTATGCTGGGTACCCTTACTATTACTCGGATGAGCCGGTCTATGAGCCGGGACCGAGCACTTATATCCAGCGTGATATGAACAGAGGCACTTCGAGCAGCGGCGCTCCGGTGGGCGAAGGTCAGTATTCTTACTATTGCCCGGATCCCGCAGGCTACTACCCGCAGCTTCAGAATTGTCCCAAAGGCTGGCTGAAGGTCGTACCCGATGCCGGCCCGCGCCC
>VBDA01000437.1:0-2118 GCA_005883655.1 Betaproteobacteria bacterium
CGGTCGCGATGCGGTCCGCGGCCTTGGACGCTTTCGCGCCGCTCTTGATGCGCAGCAGCTCCTCTGCCTTGCCCAAGTCGCCGTGGGTTTCCGTCAGCGCTTTTTTGCATTCCATCATGCCCAGCCCGGTTCGGCCGCGCAGTTCCATCACCATGCTTGCGGTAACGTCCGCCATTACTAGTTCGCTCCACGTCTTGTTCGATGCGCCGCCGTTACGCCGGCGGCAAAAATTGGCGCCCGGACTCGCTTCGGTCCTCAACGCAATGTTGCTGCCTCGTCTCCGGAAACCTCGACGAATTCCTCGGTCTGCACGATCTCCTGGATGACCTGGCTCTTGCCTTCGAGGATCGCGTCGGCGACGCCGCGCGCGTAAAGCCTTATGGCGCGGCTCGAGTCGTCATTGCCCGGGATCACGTAGGCGATTCCTTCGGGCGAATGGTTGGTATCGACCACTCCGACAATCGGAATCGATAGCTTGGTCGCTTCGGTCACGGCGATCTTCTGATAACCAACGTCGATAACGAACAGAGCATCGGGCAGCGCGTTCATTTCCTTGATGCCGCCCAGGCTCCGCGTAAGCTTTTCCATCTCTCGCTGCAGCGTCAACGCCTCGCGTTTGCTCATTTTCTCGAATGTCCCATCCTGGGCCATCGTTTCGAGGTCCTTGAGCCGCTTGATCGAAACCTTGACCGTCTTGAAATTGGTCAGCATGCCGCCGAGCCAGCGGTGATCGACGAACGGCATGCCGGCGCGCTGCGCTTCCTCGGCGACGATTTCGCGCGCCTGGCGCTTGGTTCCGACGAACAGGATGGTGCCGCGGTTGGACGCGAGTTGACGAACGTACTTCATCGCGTCCTGATACATCGCCAACGTCTTTTCGAGGTTGACGATGTGGATCTTGTTGCGCTGTCCGAAGATGAAGTCCGCCATCTTCGGATTCCAGTATCGTGTCTGGTGTCCGAAATGGACGCCAGCCTCCAGCATTTGACGCATCGTGACCGACATTGCCTCGTTCCTTTCAGGGTTGAGCCTCGATCCGCAACCGGGCCCTGCGACGGCGTTCCAAGTCGCGGGGCACCCTGAATCGGCGGATCTGCGAATTTCCAGGACTGCGCCACCCGTGTCCCGGTGCCGCGATCCAAGCTAACGTTCGATTTTAACACACTTTTCGGGGATTTTTCCAATGACCCCTTAGCTCGCGCGGTGCTCCGGTGCATGGTTGTTGTATGCTCGAATCATGAGTTCCTGGACCGAGTTTCTCGTTCGCCGTGGTGCGACCTTCGACGGTGACGCCGTCACCTGCTTTTCCGCGCCGGAGGAAGAGCTCGCCGCCGCGCGCGATGCGGCAGTGCTGTGTGACTTGGCGCCCCTCGCCGCGATGCAGGTCGCGGGACCGGACGCAGCAGCGTTCCTGCAGGGGCAATTGACCAGCGACGTAGCCGCCCTTGCGGTGGGCACCGCGCAGTACTCCGCGTGGTGCTCCCCCAAAGGCCGCATGCTAGCCAACTTTATTCTTCTGCAAACCGAGGCCACGACTTTCGAGTTGCTGCTGCCGGCGTCGATGATCGCCGCGGTGCGCAAGCGTCTGACGATGTTCGTTCTCCGGTCCAAGCTGACTATTGAAGACACGAGCGGTAAAAGCGTTCGCATCGGGGTCGGCGGCCCGACCGCGGCCGGTGCTCTGCGCGCCGCCTCGATCGATGCGCCGGCGCGGTTTCAGCTTGGTATGCTCGACGGGGGCTTGATCGTCGCCGTGCCGGGAGGCCGCTATATCGCGTTAATGCAACCGGCGCTCGCTGAACAGCTCTGGGATCGCGTTTCGAGCGCCGCGCGTCCGTCCGGCTTTCCGGTATGGCAGTGGCTTACCATTCGCGCCGGTGTTCCCATCATCACTGCAGCGACCACCGACCGCTTGGTGCCGCAGATGGCCAACTGGGATGCGCTCGATGGCGTGAGCTTTCGCAAAGGATGCTACACCGGGCAGGAGATCGTCGCCCGCACCCAGTATCTTGGCCGGCTGAAGGAGCGTACATTCCTCGCCCATGTCGAGGGGTCTCCTCCCGGACCGGGCGCGAAGCTCTACAGCGCGACATTCGGCGATCAATCCTGCGGCACGGT
>VBDA01000437.1:2171-16180 GCA_005883655.1 Betaproteobacteria bacterium
GGCGACGATGTTCGAATCGGGTCCCCGGACGGTCCTGCGATCATCCTGCTGCCGCTGCCGTATCCGCTCCGTGACGCACCATCGAGCGCGCCATCGAGCTCAGCGCGCGAGGCCGGGGATCCTCGGGGCCGCACGGCGTGAGCGCTTCGCCGGTTCATTTCTACATCTACTATCGGATGGCTGCATCGCACGCTGCAGACGCACGCACAGCGCTCGCAGGTGTCATGGGCGCACTGGAGAAAGAGTTCGCGGTCAGCGGCCGGCTTTTGTGCGCGCAAAATGACGCTGCCCTGTGGATGGAAGTCTACGAGAACGTTGGCGATCCGATGCGCTTCGAGGCAGCGTTGAACAGGTTGCTCGGAGAGACGCGCTTTGCAGCGTGGGTGGCGCCAGGCTCGGCGCGGCGCACCGAGCGATTCGTGGCGAAATGAGCGAGGGAAACGCACTGCGCGGCTAGAGCTTCGCCTTCGAGACTGCCATGTGCCTTGCCATCGTCGCGCTCGATGCGCATCCCCGGTACCGCGTCGTGATCGCCGCCAATCGGGACGAATTTCACGCCCGCCCCGCGGCGCCCGCCCATTGGTGGTCGAGCGGCATCCTTGCCGGCCAGGACCTGATCGGCGGCGGGGCCTGGTTCGGCGTTACTCGCAGCGGCCGCTGGGCTCTGGTCACCAATTATCGCGAGGGTATTCCCCGCGATCCGGACGCGCCCTCGCGCGGCAAGCTGGTTACCGCTGCGCTGCTGGACCCATCGCTGCCGCTGTTGTGCGCCGCGGCCATCGCGCGCGACGGCGCGAGATACCACGGCTTCAGTCTTCTCTTCGGGGATGTCACCCCTCCAGTGAAGAACGAGCCCGGTCAATCCGTTCCCGACGATCGAAGCACGGCGGCGTACGTATCGAGGCATCCACGGACTGTCAAATCACCTGCTCGAGACGCCGTGGCCCAAGCTCGTCAGAAGCAAGGAGCGCCTGGTCGATGCGCTCGACGGTCAAGCGCTTGACACCGCGGCTGCCTTTGCGCTGCTCGCCGATCGTGAGTCGGCAGACGACGCTACGTTGCCGGTGACAGGCGTGTCGCGGGAGCGCGAGCGCATGATGTCGAGCGCCTTCATCGTCAGTCCCGATTACGGGACGCGCTGCTCGACCGTTTTCGCGCTGGCGCGGGATGGGACCGCCAACTTCCTCGAGCGCAGTTTTGATGCGGCGGGAAACATGACCGGTGAGGTCGCGCACGCGTTCACGGTCGCGGCGCCGCTTCATCAAGGCGCCTGAAACCCGGCGAAGCTCGCTCGCTGGACTAGTATTTATAACGAGAAAACGTCAGGCGCGAGGCGCGATCGCGCACGGTCAGACGGCAATGGCCGCCGACCGGCAGCGTCAGCTTGTCGCGGCAATGCCCGAACGGCAGTCCACGAAATACCGGCACGCCAAAGCGCGAGCGTGCGTGCTCGATCATGGCGTCGACGTCGTAGCCGTTGTCGTTGGCGCCAAGCTCGATGCCGCTGAAGTCGCCGAGAATGACGGCGCGCTGTTGCTCCAGGGCACCGGCGAAATGAAGCTGATAGAGCATCCGCTCGATGCGATACGGATGCTCGCCGGTATCTTCGATGAACAAAATGCCGCCGTCGATGTGCGGAAAGTGGGACGTCCCGACGAGATGCGACAGCATGGCCAGGTTTCCGCCCCAGAGAATCCCTTCGTCGTCGAAAGGGCCCGGTCCGTCGAGCCTGCAATCCACCGTGTATTGATCCGCGCCGAGCAGCCCCCAGCAGTGTTCGGAGGTGAACGCCGACGGCGCTTCGGCGCCGAAATCGTACGCGGCCATCGGACCGGCGAAGCTGACCATGCCCTCATGCGCGAGGGCGGACAACTGGAACGCGGTGAAATCGCTGTGGCCCAGCCACCATTTCCGCGCCGCGGCGATGGCACCGAAGTCAATGCCGTCGAGGAGCCGCGACCACCCGTAGCCCCCGCGTACGGCGATCGCGATGTCGACCTTCGGATCGTTGGCCATGCGCATGATTGCGGCGAGACGCTCGCCGTCCGGCGCTGAAAAGCGCTGCCAGCGCGAAGCGACCGTCGGGTCGACAACTACTCGATGGCCTTCGCCTTCGAGCCGCGATACCGCGCGTACGATCGCCGACGGATCGGTCGTGAACCCGGCGGGCGCATAAAAACCAATCCCGTATGAAGGCTTGGTCAAGGCCGACGCGCAACGAAAAACTCGCTTAGCAGCCGCCCACACGCTTCGCCGGCGACGTCACCTGTCACTGTCGCGTGGTGATTGAGGCGCCGCTCGGCAAACAGATCGACCACACTGCCGCATGCTCCCGTCTTCGGATCGCGAGCTCCGAATACGAGCCGCCGGATGCGTGCGTGCAGAATCGCTCCCGCGCACATCGCACACGGCTCGATGGTGACGTACAGGTCGCAGTCCGGCAGGCGATAGTTGCCGAGCGCTCGCGCCGCTTCGCGCAGCGCCGCGATCTCGGCGTGCGCAGTCGGATCGTTGGCGGCGATCGGCGCGTTGCCGCCGCGCCCGATGATCGCATTGTCCTTGATCACCACCGCGCCGACCGGCACCTCTCCTCGCGCCTGCGCCTGGCGCGCCAGGGAAAGCGCCTCTTCCATCCAGTGCTCGGGGGAAAAGGCCTCAACCGGATTTCCGGGCGTACCGGCGTCGGTTCGGGAAGCAATCATCGCTGTTTCACGGCCGCTCGACGCCGTCGATGATCATGGCGTCGGCCTCGATCTCCACCAGCAAATCCGGATCGATCAGCCGCGACACCTCGACCATCGTCGTCGCCGGCCGGATGTCGGCGAACGCTTCCCCGTGCGCGCGGCCAATCTCCTCCCAATGCGCGATGTCGGTCACGAAGATGCGTGTGCGGACCACGTCGGCGAGTACTGCGCCGGCCGCCGCAAGCGCTCGCTCGATATTGGCGATCGCCTGTCTCGCCTGCGCGTACGGATCGCCTTTGCCGACGATGGCGCCATCGCTGCCGGTCGAGGTCGTTCCCGACACCCAGACCCGGCCGTCGACCCTGACCGCGCGCGAGTAGCCGACCACCGGCTCCCAGGAGGTTCCCGACGAATAAAGTTGGCGGCGCATCGCCTATTCCCACTCGATGGTTGCCGGCGGCTTGCCGGAAATGTCGTACACGACGCGATTGATGCCGCGCACTTCGTTGATGATGCGGCTCGACACCGTGGCCAGCAGCTCGTGCGGTAGCAGCAGCTCGTGCGGCAGCGGTGCCCAATGCGCGGTCATGAAATCGGTGGTCTGCACGGCACGCAGCGCGACGACGTGCTCGTAGGTGCGGCCGTCGCCCATCACGCCGACCGAGCGCACCGGCAGAAACACCGCGAAAGCCTGCGCGACCGCGTCGTACCAGTTGCTGGGTCCGGCGCCAGCTTCGTTGGCGTGCGCACCCGAGTCTTCGCCCGGCGCGGTTATCGCGCCGCAAGACGTCTTGCGCAGCTCGTCGATGAAAATCGCGTCGGCGCGACGCAGTAGCTCAGCGTGCTCGCGCCTGACTTCGCCCAGGATGCGAACGCCTAAGCCCGGTCCGGGAAAGGGGTGCCTGAACACCAGATCGCGCGGTAAGCCGAGCGTGAGACCGAGCTCGCGCACCTCGTCCTTGAACAGCTCGCGCAAGGGCTCCAGCAGCTTCAGGTGCAGCGTCTCGGGCAAGCCGCCGACATTGTGGTGCGATTTGATCGTATGCGCCGTCTTGCTGCCGCCCGCGGACTCGATCACGTCGGGATAGATCGTTCCCTGCGCCAGCCACTTCGCGTTCGGCAGCCTGGCCGCCTCCGCCTGAAATACGTGTATGAACTCGCGCCCGATGATCTTGCGTTTCTCCTCCGGATCGGTGATCCCGGCAAGCGCGCGCAGGAAGACCTCGCTTGCATCGACCATCAGCACCTTGACGCCGAGGTGTTTCGCGAAGGTTTCCATGACCTGCTTCGCCTCGTTCAGGCGCAGCAAGCCGGTGTCGACGAACACGCATGTCAGCTGGTCGCCAATGGCTCGGTGGATGAGCGCCGCGGCGACGGACGAATCGACCCCACCCGAAAGGCCGAGAATGACTTCCTCGGTGCCGACCTGGGCGCGTATTTTCGCCACTGCCTCGTCGGCGTAGGCGGGCATGGTCCAGTCGCCCTCGCAGCCGCAAATATCGCGGACAAAACGCTTGAGGATCGCTTTGCCTTGAGGCGTATGCGTCACCTCGGGATGAAACTGGACCGCGTAGTAGCGGCGGGATTCATCCATCATGGCGGCGATTGGCGTTGCTTCATTGCTCGCCATCAGCGTGAAGCCCGGTGGTAACGCGGTGACCTTGTCGCCGTGACTCATCCACACATCGAGCAGACCGTGGCCATCGGCGTCGGCGCGATCCTGGATACCTTTGAGCAGTCGACCGTGGCCGCGTGCGCGAATTTGCGCGTAACCGAATTCGCGCGTGAGCCCGTTCTCGACCGCACCGCCCAGTTGCGCCGCCATCGTCTGCATCCCGTAGCAGATGCCGAGTACTGGGACTCCCGCCGACCATACGCTGGCCGGTGCCCGCGGTGCTTCACCGTCGATGACGCTGTTCGGGCCTCCCGAAAGAACGATCCCCGCCGGCGCGAACTTCCTGATGAACGACTCCGGTACGTCGAAGGGATGGATTTCACAATACACGTTCAACTCGCGCACGCGGCGGGCGATGAGCTGAGTGTATTGCGCGCCGAAATCGAGAATCAGGATGGATGAATGCATGGGCGTCATTGAACCGCGCGAGCCACGGCTGCGCCGGCGAAATGGCGGCGCGCCAGCCAGAATGCAACCCCCTGCAGCAGCGCGCTGACAAAGAACGTGATGCCGACGCGCCAGTCCTCGGGCGGCAATTGGCTAACGCCCGCCAGCAACGGCGTGCCGATCAGGGGCGCGACGACGAACATGATGCTGTTGATCGAGTTGAGCGCTCCCATGGTGACGCCCTGCTCGCGAGGATCCACGGCATTGGAGACGACCGCCTGCAGCGCGGGGCCCGCCGCAAAGGACAGGAAGTTGGCGAGAATGATGGCGTACATCATCCATCCCTGTTGCGCGAGACCGTAGAGAACATAGGCGACGGTCCCGGTCGCCAGCCCGGCAAGCGCCAGCCGAACGTTGCCGAAGCGGCGCAGCAGGGTCCCCAGCAAGCCTCCCTGCACGACGGCCGCCACCAAGCCGACACAGAACAGCGCGAAACCGTTTTCGCGGGTCCCCCAGCCGAAACGGAAGTGGGTGAAGAGCACCCAAGTGGTCTGCAACATCAGCTGCGCGAGCACCACCAGCGCAAACACGATGACCAGGTTTCCGATCTCGCGGTGCCGGGCAAGTGTCAGCAGCGCGGAGAAAGGATTGGCCCTAGCGAGCGAGAACGGCGCGCGGCGATCGGATGGCAACGACTCCGGCAGAATGAAAAATCCGTAGGCGGCGTTGACCAGCGACAGGCTGGCGGCGGCGTAAAAGGGCAAGTGCAGGTTCACGCTGCCGAGCAGGCCACCGATCACTGGGCCAAAAATGAAGCCGAGGCCAAAGGCCGCGCCGACCAGTCCGAAACTCTTCGCTCTCTGGTCGGTCGTCGACACATCCGACGCGTACGCATTGGCGACCGAAAAACTTGCCCCGGCGGCACCGCCGACCACCCGGGCGACGAACATCAGCGCCAGCGATGGCGCGAGCGCCAGCAAAAGGAAATGCAATCCGAGACCCAGAAGCGACCACAGCAGCAGCGGGCGGCGCCCGAAGCGGTCCGATAGCGCACCGAGCAAGGGTGCGCAAAAGAATTGCATCAGGCCGTAGACGACGACGAGCGCTCCGTACCAGTAAGTCTGCAATTCGCGGCTGGCGGTGTACTCGCCGACCAGCATCGGCAGCACCGGAAGCGCGATGCCAATGCCGAGGACATCGATGAAGACCACCACCAGGATGAACGGCATCCCCGCGCGACGGCCTGGCACGGTGCTGGCGCTAGACACCGGAAGCCTTCATCGCCAAGCGCGGAGGTGTGGTTGCCGGATCGTCCCGCACAGCGGCTTCGTTCGGTCCGGCGCGGG
The DNA here is from genome assembly GCA_005883655.1 of Betaproteobacteria bacterium. Lineage (GTDB taxonomy): Bacteria > Pseudomonadota > Gammaproteobacteria > Burkholderiales > Casimicrobiaceae > PALSA-1003. The sequence continues at coordinate 8,264 of VBDA01000437.1, forward strand.
GCCTGGATGGAGCCGCGCTGTCAGTCGACGCGATAATTCGGCGCTTCCTTGGTGATCTGCACGTCGTGCACGTGCGATTCGCGAATGCCGGCGGTCGTGATCTCCACGAACTCGGCGTGGGTGCGCAACGCGTCGATGTTCGCGCAGCCGCAATAGCCCATTGCCGCGCGCACCCCACCAAGAAGTTGATACACGACGGCGACCATCGTCCCCTTGTACGGCACGCGTCCCTCGATGCCTTCGGGGACCAGCTTTTCCGCGACGCCTTCGCCTTCGGAGTCCTGAAAGTAGCGGTCGCTCGAGCCGAGCTGCATCGCGGCCAGCGAGCCCATGCCGCGGTAGCTCTTGTACGAGCGTCCCTGATAGAGCTCGATCTCTCCGGGGGATTCCTCGGTCCCAGCGAACAGGCTGCCCAGCATGACGCTGGACGCGCCCGCGGCGATCGCCTTCGCGACGTCTCCGGAATATCGAATACCGCCATCGGCGATCAGCGGAATACCGAGATCGCCGACGCCCTCGAGCGTGCCGAGTATCGCGGAGATCTGCGGAACGCCAACACCAGCGACGATCCGCGTGGTGCAGATAGATCCGGGACCGATACCGATTTTGATTCCGTCGGCGCCGCAGTCGGCCAGCGCCCGCGCACCGCTCGCGGTCGCCACGTTGCCGCCGATGAGCTGCACTTTCGGGAAAGTACGCTTGACCCAGCGAACGCGGTCGAGTACGCCTTGAGAGTGACCGTGCGAGGTGTCGACGACCAGAACGTCGACGCCGGCAGCGACCAGCGCTTCGGCCCGTTCATCGGTGTCGGCGCCGGTTCCGAGCGCTGCGCCGACGCGCAACTGCCCGAGCTCGTCCTTGCAGGCGTTCGGGTGCTCGGTCGCTTTCAGGATGTCTTTGACCGTAATGAGACCTTTTAGCTCGAACTTGTCGTTCACAACAAGAACTCGTTCGAGCCGATGGCGGTGCATCAGGCTCTTCGCGTACTCCAGGTCGGTGCCCTCGGCAACGGTGACCAGCTTGTCGCCTTTGGTCATGATATTGGCCACCGGTTGATCGAGATTGGTCTCGAAGCGCAGGTCGCGATTGGTCACGATGCCGACCACCTTGCGCCCGTCGAGCACCGGTAGCCCGGAGATCCTGTGCTGCCGGGTCAATGCCAGCACGTCGTGCACCGACATGGTGGGCGGGACCGTAATCGGATCCTTGACCACGCCGCTCTCGAACCGCTTGACCTTGGCCACCTCGGCCGCCTGGGCCCTCGGGGGCATATTCTTGTGCACGATTCCCATCCCGCCCTCTTGGGCGATAGCGATGGCAAGGCGCGCTTCAGTTACCGTGTCCATTGCCGCCGAGAGAAGCGGAATGTTCAGGACAATGCTCGAGGTAAGGCGGGTTTGGAGGCTGACGTCGCGGGGAACGACGGTGGAATGGGCAGGGAGCAGGAGGACGTCGTCAAAAGTGAGGGCTTTTTGAACGACACGCATCGTGCATTTCTCCTATGCGCAAAAACCGATTATACGCGGGTCGTGGACACCGGTAAACGACAGCCGACAGACCGCTTGGCGGCGGCGAGTTGACGAGTGCCTTGGGTTAGCATTACCTTGTCATAATTCTTGCTTAATCGGGCCCCCGAATGAAGCTGCATACCGCCTTTATCTTTGCCGCCGGCTTTGGCGCTTTCCTCGCCTTAGCGTCGACCACATCCCACGCGATTCTCTACAAGTGGATCGACGACAATGGGCGCGTGGTCTACGGCGACCAGCCGCCGCCGGGCGCGAAACCCGAAAAGCTCAATGCCAGCCTGGGCCCCGCCGATCCGAACGCGGTGCGAGACATGGCGACCAAGGACGCGGAGATCAAAAAGCGCCAGCAGCAACGCGCGGACGAGGCGTCCAAGACGGCGAAGGACGACTTCGACGGCAAGAAGAAACTCGATCAGTTGCAGGCGCGCGGCAGGATCAAGACGCTGCGCAACGACGTGGCCGTGTACAGGTATAACGAAAAGGGCGAGAAAGTTTTCTACGAGGCGGCGGATCGCGAACGGGCTGTCGCCGACAACCAGAAGCTAATGCGCGACCTGAACTGCCCGGTGTTGCCCACGACGTAAGCGCCCGGGTCCCGCTTGAACTGACCTACCGGCGGCGCGGACGTCCAGCCGCCGATAAGATCATTTCTTTTCCAGGTTGGCCTGATTGATCGTGACGTCGGCTTTGGTCTTCAGGCTGGCAAGGTAGGCATTGAACAGCTCGTGCCCGACCTGGTCCCCGACACGATTGTTGAATGCCTTGAGCCGCTCCGGATCCGGCGCCGGCGCTGTCACCACCTGAGTCACCTTGTAGACCGAAAACGAACCGCGCTCGGCGGGAGCGCTGACGTATGCCGGCAGCTTGCTCGCATTGGCCTGAAAAATCTTGATCAGGGCGTCGGGCGGAAATCCGGGCTGCGCCTGATTTCGGGTCAGGGTCACCGGCTTGCCGAACGATAGGCCGGCGTCCTTGCCCTGTTCCAGCAGCGCCAATTTTTCCTTTGCCGTTTTTTGCGCGAGCTCGCTCGCCGCGTTGCGCTCGAGCTGCCGGCGGATGTCGACTTTAACGTCATCGAACGTCCGCGTCGTGGCCGGCTTGTAGTCGATGACCCTGGCTGCCATTAGCGTATTCGGCGCGACCTCCAGCGCCTCGGTGTTGCGTTTCGCCTGCAGCGATTCGGCACTGAATACCGTCTGCACGAACTTGGGACTGTTCTGCGCCAGCGCCTGAACTTGCGCGCGGGTGAGCATCGGGGTCGTCTTCACTTCCAGGTTGAGCCCTTTGGCCGCCGCCTGAAGCGAATCCGCCTGCTCGTAAACCAGATTTTGAAACTGATCGGCGGCTTCGACGAATTTCCTGGTCGCCTTCTGCCGCTTGAGATCCTGTTCGATTTGGGGCTTCGCCTCGTCGAGGCTCTGCGTCTTACCTGGCTTGACGGCGGTGATGCGGATGATGTGCCATCCGAAATCGGTCTGCACCGGTCCGACGATGTCCCCCTGCTTGCCGGAAAAAACTGCATCTTCGAACGGCTTGACCATTGAACCGTCGCGCGCAAACGAGCCCAAGTCGCCGCCTTGACCGGCCGAACCCGGATCTTGTGAATTCTGCTTGGCAAGCTCGGCGAACTTGGCCGGCGTCTTACGCGCACTCGTAGCGAGCGCTTCGGCCTTTTGCTTGGCCGCGGCCTTGTCGGCGTCGGTGGCATCGGGTTTGACCGCGATCAGAATATGGCTCGCCTGGCGCTCTTCGGCCTTGGTGTATTGCTTGACGTTGTCGTCGTACTGCTTCTTCACTTCCGCCGGGTCGACCGTGATCTGCCCCATGAGCGAGTCCGGCGTCAGCACAAGGTATTCGATCTTCACCTCGTCTGGAACTTGGAACACGCCCTGATTGGCATCGTAGAAAGCCCTGACCGCGGCATCGTCGATCTTGACTTCCTTGAGATAGGCGTCGGCCGGCACCGTCGCGACCGCGACTTGCCGCTGCTGATCGAGCAGGGCCAGGTAGCGCTGGACATTGCTCATTGCCGTGATGTTGCCGTTGGCAATAGGCTCCTGCAACGGCGCGACCGTCAGTTCCTGCCGCACACGCTGCTCGAACGCCAGCGGTGTCATGTTTTGCGAGATGAGAAGCTGCTCGTATCGAGCACGCGAAAATTTTCCGTCTTCCTGAAACGGCGCCAGCTCGCCGATGAATTGCGCTAGCTGCGCGTCGGAAACGCGCAGATTACCGCGACGGACTTGCTGCTGGAGCACCCGCTGCCCGATAAGCTGCTCGAGCATGGAATAGCGGACCTCCGGATTGCTGAACACGGTTGGATCGTAGTCCTTGCCGGCCGACTGGCGCATCCGATCCTGCTGATCGCTGATCGCGTTCGCGAATTCGGCCTGGCTGATCGTCTCGCCCCCGACGCGGGCGATTTCGCTGGCTGAGCCACCGCCGCGAAAGTAATAATCAACGCCGAAGAATGCGAACGGCAGAGTGATAAGCGCCAGAATGACCTGGACCATGCGCTTCTTGCGGTAAACGAAATCAAACATGACGGAAACGATTGCCTTGTAGCGCCGAATTTATTCGGCCATTGTGCCCAAGAACCGGGGCCGGCGCGAAATGACATTCCATTTCACGGTAAAAAGGGCGAACTCGCGTTCGCCCTTGGATCAATGTTGGCGGAGTGGACGGGACTCGAACCCGCGACCCCCGGCGTGACAGGCCGGTATTCTAACCAACTGAACTACCACTCCCGGATCTGCTGGTGGGTGCTGAGAGGCTCGAACTCCCGACATTCGCCTTGTAAGGGCGACGCTCTACCAACTGAGCTAAGCACCCGCGTCGGCGCCGTCGGCGCGTGTTTCCTAATCCAAAATGCGGAGTTGCGGCCCGCGGCAGTCCTGCTCATCTTCCGACGCGTTTGTTGCCAATCCAAGTGAGCGAGCCTGCACGCGCAAAAGCTGATTAGTTTACCGAATCCTTGAGAGCTTTGCCAGCGCGGAACTTCGGCACCTTGGCCGCCTTGATCTTGATCGCAGCACCGGTGCGTGGGTTGCGGCCCTGCCGCGCCGTGCGCTTGCCCACGTAGAACGAACCAAAACCGACCAGCGTGACGATGTCGCCCTTCTTGAGCGAATTCTTGATCGAGTTTACCGTCGCATCGAGCGCCCGCCCCGCCGCAGCCTTTGAAATGTCCGCGTGCTTGGCAATGGCATCGATCAGTTCCGATTTGTTCACGAATGGCCCCTTTGAATACTGGATGGAGACGTGGCACTCACGTGCGTGAGACGCGCGACGGATTCGATCTCCGGAGATACTTTATAGCAAGAAAGCCCGGCGATGTGCAACGCCCGTTGGCGCCACTCGAGATAACGCGCCTAGTGTTTGATGACCAGGGCCGGCGCGTCGACCGGTGGCGCAGCGGGCACCGCGGCAGTTTCTGCGGGAGTGTCCTCGATCGGCGCAGGCTGCCGCTCGAGAGCGTACTGAAGCACCTGCTCGATCCAGCGCACCGGATGTATTTCGAGGCGATTCTTGATTTCGTCGCCGATCTCTACCAAGTCCTTGACGTTCTCCTCGGGGATCAGAACCTGCCTGATGCCACCGCGTCCCGCCGCGAGCAATTTCTCCTTGAGACCGCCGATCGGGAGCACTTCGCCGCGCAGCGTGATTTCGCCTGTCATCGCGACGTCCGCGCGCACCGGAATGCCGGTCAGTATCGACACGATCGCCGTGCAGATGGCCGTGCCGGCGCTCGGCCCGTCCTTGGGCGTGGCACCCTCGGGCAGGTGAATGTGCAGGTCGGTCTTCTGGTAGAAGTCCGCCGCGACACCGAGTTGTTTGGAACGATGGCGTACCACCGACAGCGCAGCCGCGATCGACTCATTCATGACTTCGCCGAGCTTGCCTGTAGTGGTGGTCTTGCCCTTGCCCGGCAGCGCCACCGCTTCGATGGTCAGCAGATCGCCGCCGACTTCGGTCCAGGCGAGTCCGGTAACTTGTCCGACTTGGTTCTTTTTCTCGGCAATGCCGTAGGTGTAGCGGCGCACACCGAGATATTTGTCGAGATTCTTGGCGCTGACCTCGACCGGGCTTTTGGCGGCACGGGTCTTGCCCTCGCTCGCCTTGAGCAGCAGCGCCTTGACCACCTTGCGGCAGATCTTGGACACGTCGCGTTCGAGCGCCCGGACCCCCGCTTCGCGCGTGTAGTAGCGCGTGATGTCGCGCAGCGCCGAGTCGGCGATGTGCAGCTCGTTTGTCTTGAGTCCGTTGTTCTTCGTCTGCTTCGGAACCAGATACTGCTTCGCGATGGCGACCTTCTCATCCTCGGTGTAGCCCGAGAGACGAATCACTTCCATCCGGTCGAGCAGCGGCGCCGGGATATTGAGTGTGTTCGCAGTGGCGACGAACATCACGTCCGAGAGATCGAATTCGACCTCGACGTAATGATCGACGAAGGTGTTGTTCTGTTCGGGGTCGAGCACTTCCAGCAGCGCCGAGGACGGATCGCCGCGGAAATCCATGCCCATTTTGTCGACTTCGTCGAGCAGGAACAGCGGATTCCGGACCCCGACCTTGGTCATGTTCTGCAGGATCTTGCCGGGCATCGAGCCGATATAAGTACGACGGTGGCCCCGGATCTCGGCCTCATCGCGCACGCCGCCCAATGACATGCGCACGAACTTGCGGTTGGTCGCCCGCGCGATCGACTGTCCGAGCGAGGTCTTGCCGACGCCCGGCGCGCCGACCAGGCAGAGGATCGGCGCCTTGAGCTTGTCGACGCGCTGCTGCACGGCGAGATACTCGACGATGCGTTCCTTGACCTTCTCCAGCCCGTAGTGGTCCGCGTCGAGGACCTTGACCGCGTTCGACAGATCCTTGTTGATCTTGCTCTTCTTCTTCCACGGCAGACCAAGCAGCGTGTCGATGAAGTTGCGCACGACCGTTGCTTCCGCCGACATGGGCGACATCATCTTCAGCTTCTTGAGCTCGGTCATGGCCTTGGCTTCCGCCTCCTTCGACATCTTGGCGGCCTTGACCTTCTTTTCCATTTCGTCGAGATCGGCGTTGTCGTCGCCCTCGCCGAGCTCCTTCTGAATCGCCTTGACCTGCTCGTTCAGGTAGTACTCGCGCTGGCTCTTTTCCATCTGCCGCTTGACGCGGCCCCGAATCCGCTTCTCCACCTGAAGGATGTCGACCTCGCCTTCGAGGAGGCCCAGCAGGTGCTCGAGCCGCTTGCCGACGTCCTGCATCTCGAGGATCTCCTGCTTCTGCTCGAGCTTCAACGGCAGGTGCGCGGCGATCGCATCGGCAAGGCGGCCGCCGTCGTCGATGCCCGACATCGAAGTCAGGATCTCCGGCGGGATTTTCTTGTTCAGCTTGACGTATTGATCGAACTGGCCGAGCAGCGCACGACGCATCGCTTCGATCTCGTGCGCGCCGCTTTCCGACGCGGCGAGCAGCGTTGCGTCGGCGGAAAGGTATTCGCCGACGTCATCGACGCTCACGATGCGCGCCCGCTGGGTGCCTTCGACCAGCACCTTCACGGTGCCATCGGGGAGCTTCAGCATTTGCAGCACGGTTGCGACACTGCCGATGTCGTAGAGATCTTCCGCGGATGGCTCGTCCTTTGCGGCAGACTTCTGCGCGACGAGCAGAATGTGCTTCCCCGTTTCCATCGCCACGTCGAGCGCCTTGATCGACTTCGGACGCCCGACGAACAGCGGAATCACCATGTGTGGAAACACGACGACATCCCGCAATGGCAGCAGCGGGAAAGGCGTCAGCGCGGAGGTTAGCGTAGGTAGATCGTTGCCCATAGCGGTTCAGTATCCCTCAAAGTCCCACATTGTCCCTCATTTACTACTAAAGGATGGACGCGGGTAAGGCGAAGGTGGGGTCGACCAACGGCCTCTTCAAGCCGTCCGGCCACGCGGCTAGCGCGCGGGATATACCCCTTCTTCCGTATGTCTCGGCGCGCCAATCTCGCGCCGACCGTGACAGATTACGAATGAGCCGCCGCGACCTTGGGCGACTCGGCGAACATCAACAGTGGCTTGCCGTCGTTGGCAATTGTCGCTTCGTCGACGACGACACGCGAAAGGTTGGTCTGCGACGGCAGGTCATACATTACGTCGAGCAATACCTGTTCTAGTATCGAGCGCAGACCCCGCGCACCGGTCTTGCGTGCGAGCGCCTTGCTGGCGATGGCGCGCAACGCCGGTTCCCTGACCTCGAGCTCGACGCCTTCCATGCGAAACATCTTGTGGTACTGCTTGATCAGCGCATTCTTCGGCTCGACCAAAATCTGAATCAGTGCCGCGTCGTCGAGCTCTTCCAGCGTCGCGACGACCGGCAGGCGGCCGACGAACTCCGGAATCAAACCGAACTTGATCAG
>VBDA01000614.1:0-2949 GCA_005883655.1 Betaproteobacteria bacterium
CGAGAATCTTCTACTGGGTCTTTTTTCCTTCGAGGGGCATTACGCCCTCTATCCGCCGGGCACCTATTATCGCCGTCACCGGGATCGGTTTCGCGATGCCGCCGGATCATCCAATATCCGCGTAATTTCCTGCGCGATATATCTCAACGAAAACTGGGCGCCGACCGATGGCGGCGAACTGCGCATTTACGATGGCGAACGGGTGCGCGACGTGCTGCCAGTGGCAGGGACGCTGGTGTGCTTCCTGTCCGATCGTTTCGAGCACGAGGTGCTGCCGGCGACGCGCGAGCGCCTCGCGTTGACTGGCTGGTTCCGGCGCCGGGACTAAAAGAATAGGCGCGAGTTAGACCGCACTGCCTGCAAGCGAAGGACAACCCATCGCTTCGGCAATGAGCGCGAAGTCAGCAGCCGGAATTTTGAGCTGGCCAAATCGGAACGCTGCGCCCCAATGCGTCTTGTTCTTTATGAACGAGAGCTTGTTGAGCAGCGGCTTGATCGGAGTTTCGCCGCAGGATGAAAAGTGCACGTTTATCCGGTATGGCTTGAAGTCCGGGGACATCTCGACCTGATATACCTCGCCCGACGCGATGTAGCCAATGGCGGTGAACGATTGAAGGGGTTCGCCGTCCGGGTATGAGCTTCGAGGAGAATACATAACCAGTCCGTCGCCAGCACCGAACTTTTGCAGCGGAGCCTTCTTCCCATGGCTGAGCTGGATGAAGCCTCCCTTCACGCCAATCCGGACATGAGACCGTGAGACAACGCCGATCCAGTAGTTGCGATTCGTCATTGGTATCCGGTTAACGTGCTTCGCGGTAGCGCTCTTTCAAGGGAGACTCGGCAGACCGTAACTCTTCGGCGTTCATGATGATGCACGCGGAGCGCTGTTGGAACGCGGATCGGGCCGCAGCAACTGCTCGATCCGCTGAAGCGAAGTTGTCATGGTAATAAGTTGGGAATCCAGTGTCGAAATATTTGTGTTGGCTTTATAGGACATGGTCACCAGCTTCACGGAGACGAGGAAGACGCCTGCCTCAAGAAGGAGATCGTGAGTAAACCCTTTTTCGAAGAGGGCGATCACAAACAAGCCCAGCGTTATCGCAAGAGTGAGCTGCGTTCCAAGGTCAAGATGTTTATGCATGGTCTCGTCGGTGAGTGAAGGCTTCGAATCAACTTGCCAGGTAAGCGCCGCCGTTGATGTGCAGGGTTTGGCCGGTGGTGAAGCGTCCGCCAGGGCCGGCCAGCCACACGACGGCGCTGGCGATCTCGTCGGGGTGGCCGCGCCGCCCGAGCAAGAGCTTGTGATCGGCATGATGCGCGGGCGCAGGCGTCGCGCTCGCGGCCTTGCGCGCGGTATCCATCATGCCGGGCGAAACGCAATTGACCGTGATGCCGAGCTCCGCGAGCTCATGCGCCAGTGCGCGGGTGAGGCCACCGAGCGCCGCCTTGGCCGTCACGACGTGCGCGCGCTTCGATGCGCCGGTCTGCGCCGTCATGCCGCCGATATTGATTACCGTGCCAGCGCTGCTGTCGCGCAACAGCGGCAAGGCGGCCTGGATGCAATGGAAGGCGCCGTCGACACACACCGCCTGGGCGGCACGCCAATCGGCGTAGCGCAGGTCGGCGAACGCGACGTCGTGGCGAATGGCCGCGTTGTTGACGACGATATCCAGCCGCCCGAAGCGCTTGGCGATCGCCGCGATCATCGCATCCACCTCGGCACGCTGCGTGACGTCGGCCGTAACCAGCAAGGCGTCGCCGCCGCACGCCGCGATCTCGTCCGCCACGGTCTGGCCTTCGTCACGGCTCGCGCGCACGTTCACGGCCACTTTCGCGCCCGCGTCGGCGATTGCCAACGCGATAGCGCGTCCGATATTGCGCCCCGCGCCGGTGACCAGCGCGACCTTGCCTTTGAGCGGTGTGCTGTCCATGCGTTAGCCTCTTAACTCGGAAAGGTCGACCCGCGGCGCGGTGCGTAGCGCGCGCAGCAGCGCGAGAGCGCCACGCGCGCGATCCGTGTCCCAACCGCCGTAAAAGCAATTGGCGGTGAACTTGTCCTCGAGCGCTTCGGCCGACATCGGCTCTTCACGCCCGCCGCGAAAATGCCCCTGGCTTGCCTCGCGCACTTCGCCGGTTTTGAGGGTGACGCGCAGGTGGCCGGTGAACTGGCGGGGGTAGGGATTGTCCGGATCGACGACGTAGCGAACCTTGGCGGCAAGCGCGCGCACCGCCGGGTCGTGCACCACCGATTCTTCGTACTCGATGAGGCCGGCATCGCCGCGCAACATGCCGACCGCAATGGCGTAGGGAATGCTGAACTTGGCGGCATATCCGTTGGGCGGGTTTTGCTTGGCCGCAAGCGGCTCCCACAGGCGGTGCACGATGCCCTCGGCGGTCTTGCACTCGATCGAGGTCACATCGTCGGGCGCAACACCTTCGGCAACAAGCTTGCGCGCGCAGTCGATATAAGGGTGGGCCATGGTGCCGCAGGCATACGGCTTGAAGGCGATGTCGGCGCAGAGCCACTGCTTGCCCGCGCCGTCGAGCATGGCCGTGAAGTCGCAGCCGTCGCAGTTGGCGAAGGCATGAAAGAAGCCGTGCTCACCGTCGAACAGCGTGCGCGGCCCGATGAAGCCCGCCTGCGCCATGCGCGCAGCGCGATAGCCCGCCTGCGCGGCCCAGCCCGGATGCATACGCTTGGTCCATGCTCCTTCCGCGAGATATTCGATGATGCCCGAGGCCATGCTGCCGGCGATACCCAGCGCATTGAACCATTGCTTGTCATCGAGCCTGAGCGCCGAGGACACGCCCGCCGCCGCGCCCAGCGCGCCGAACACCGCGGTCGGATGAAACCCTGCCTGGTGCACGCGCTTGGGTGCCACGAGGCACAGGCGGCACATGACTTCGCAACCCACGGCGATGCCACGCGCTGCGTCGGTGCCCGCGAGG
>VBDA01000614.1:3030-3836 GCA_005883655.1 Betaproteobacteria bacterium
GTGCACCGGGCCGCCCTCGAAGGTGTCGTCGTAATCCTCGCCGTGCGCGGCGGTGCCGTTGCACAGCGCCGCAGTGGCAACATTGAAGCCGCCCGCACGGCCGATAAGGGTGCAGACGCCGGGTTCCCCGGTCGCGCGAAACGCTGCCTGCAGATAATCGCTATTGCGCGCGGCCACGCACAGACCGGCAACGTCCATCAGAACCGCATCGCACATGCCCGCCACGGCGACCGGAAGGGACGGCTGCATGCCGGAGAAGGCGGCAGCGAGCTGCTCCGAGACCGAAAGTTTCGGAAGAGTCATCGTTATTCTTGTTCGTTTCTTATTCGGCTTCGATCTTGCTGGCGCGAGCGACCGTGGTCCAGTGCGCAATCTCATCGGCGATGTACTTGCCGAACTGCGGTGGCGTCATCGGCATGACATTGAGCGCCTCCGCGGCGAAAGTGTCGCGCAGGTGCCCGACGATGCCATACCAGGTGAGCCCGTTGAAGCCCTCATAGCCGGACTCCTTGAACGTCGGCACATTGGGCAGCAGCGGGTGGCGCTTGTCGCCGGTCACCGCAAGCGGCTTGAACGCGCCCGAGCGGACATGCGGCAACGCCGCAGCGAGCCCGGGGAAAACGATCTGGATCTGCCCGCCCATGGCGTCGGTGAACGCCTGGCCTATGCTTCGATAAGGCACGGCCATGATGGGAACGGCGGAGGCATGTTTGAATTGCTCCATCAAAAGGTGGTTCAGCGTACCCACGCCCGAGGTGCCATAGTTGAGCTTACCGGGGTTCGCCTTGCCGTAGGCGACGAGCTCC
>VBDA01000624.1 GCA_005883655.1 Betaproteobacteria bacterium
GAGCGCGATTCCATTCGTATTCCCGCCGACCAAGATCGGCAACGAGTTCTTCGGCGACGGTGCTATGGGCCAGATGGCGCCGACCGCGCCGGCGCTTCATCTTGGCGCGGATCGCATCCTGGTCATCGGTGCTGCTCGCAGCACCACACACGACCCGGAGACCCCGAATCCGCCATCGCTGGCACAGATCGGAAGCCAGGTGTTTTCCAGCATATTTACCGACGCCCTGGGCACCGACCTGGAGAAGGTCCGCTTGGTGAATATAGCCGTGCATCAGATACCGCCGGAGCGGCTTGGCTCGAGCCCGATGCCGCTGCGCGACATCATGCTGCTGGTGATTACGCCAAGCGTTGCCCTGGAAACACTGGCCGGCGCATTCAGACATCGCTTACCGCGGAGCCTGCGCATGGCGCTCGGCGGCATCGGAGGAACCCGTTCCGGCGGAGAAGGCTTGTTGTCTTACCTGCTTTTCGACGCCGGCTTTTGCTCGGCGCTGATCGACCTTGGCTATCGCGACGCGCAGGACAAACGAAAAGAGCTGGCGACTTTTCTTTCGGTCTAGACACGCTCGACTTCGACCAGCACGTCGTAAAACGTCGCCGCGCGGCCCATATCGGTCAGGGCCTGGCCGGTCAGCATATTGGCGTTGGTGCCATCCGGAGAGAGCTTCCGCCACCAGATCGATAGCGCGACCACTACGCCGGGCCGAGCCTTGTCGGTGATCCGGGCAGCGGCGATCATCGAGCCGCGATCGTTGAACACCCGCACGCGATCGCCATCGTCGATGCCGCGCGACGCGGCGTCGGCCGGATGAATATCGAGCGACGGCGTCTTTTCCGCATCGAGGAAAACGGGCAGGTTGGCGAAGGTGGAGTTCAGCGCGTTGCGCGCGGGCGGCGAGAGCATCGCGAGCGGATATTTTCGGCTCAGCACCGGATGGCTTGCCGCCGATTCTCGCGGCGGAATAAAAGTCGGCAGCGGATCGAGTCCCTGGTCAGCCAGCGTCTGCGAATAGAACTCGCACTTCCCTGACGGGGTCGGGAAATTTCCGCGGGCGAACGGCGCAAACGGGGAGGGTACGTTCAGGCGTTGCCAGCCCTTTTCCTTGAGCGTGTCCCAGGAAAGGCCTTGCGCACGAGGGTGATCAGGCAGGAACGCGTTGCGCGCCATCTCCTCGTCGCTTTCGCGGAAGCACGGCTCGTCGAAGCCCATATGCGCGGCAAGCAGACGGAATACTTCGGTATTGGGCTTGGCCTCGCCCAACGGCGCAATGGCGGCATTGTTGGCCAGCGCGTATAGGTGCCCATAGGAGGAATGGATATCGATGTGCTCGAGCTGCGTCGTCGCCGGAAGCACGATGTCGGCGTAGTCCGCAGTGTCGGTGAGAAAAACGTCGTGCACCACGCAGAAAAGGTCCTCACGCGCGAAGCCCGCGACGACCTTGGACGATTCCGGCGCGACCGCGACTGGATTCGAGTTGTAGACAAATAATGCGCGTATCGGCGGGTCGTTGGCGTTAAGCAACGCGTTGCCGATAGTCGACATGTTAATGGTGCGCGGGGCTCCCGCTGGAGGACAGCAATGCGCCGCCGGCGGGATCGCGCCAGGCACCGACCAGCGCCGGCAGGCACGCCGCGGTCCGCATCGCCATTCCTCCACCCGCATGGCGTTGCATGCCGTAATTGAGCCGTATTGCCGCCGGCCGGATGGTTCCGTAGTCGCGGGCAAGATCGATGATCTGTTCTGCTGCGAGCCCGGTGATTTCCGCGACGCGTTGCGGCGGATACTCGCGGGCCCGCACCGAGAGTTGCTCGAATCCCAGCGTGTAGCGGTCGATATAGTCGCGGTCGATCAAATGCTCGTCGATCAGCACGTGCATCATGCCCAGGGCCAGCGCGGCGTCAGTCCCGGGCATCAACGCGAGATGAACGTGACACTTTTCCGCGGTCTGACTGCGGTAGGGATCGATCGCGACCAGCTTGGCGCCGCGCCGCTTCGCTTCCTGGAGCCGGCTCCATAGATGCAGATTGGATACGATCGGGTTCGAGCCCCAGATAAGTATCAGTCGCGCGTTCTCGAACTCCTCCATATCGATGCCGATTGCGGCGCCGACGGTCGCGACATAGCCTGCCTTGCCGGCGACCGAGCAGATCGTGCGATCGAGCAGCGATGCGCCCAGCTTGTAAAAAAAGCGTCGATCCATCGAGCCGTATTGCAGTAGCCCCATGGTGCCCGCATAGCTGTAAGGGACGATCGCTTGCGGGCCTTCCGGCGAGGCCGCAATCTCGGTAAAGCGCTTGGCGATAATGTCGAGCGCCGCTTCCCAGCTGATGCGTCGAAACTTGCCGTCGCCCTTTTTGCCGACGCGTTGCAGCGGATGCAGCACCCGAGCGTCGGAATAAGTCCGCTCGAGGTAGCGCGCGACCTTGGTGCATAGCACACCGTTGGTCGTCGGATGCTCGGGGTCGCCGTCGACCTTGATCGCGCGTCCATTTCCGACCGTGACATGCAAGGCACAGGTGTCGGGACAGTCGTGCGGGCATGCGCCGCGCACCAGGGTGCGGCCGGAAACGAAGGACACGGGCTGATCGAGTGGCATGGGGGAAACGCTGTCGGAGCCTATTCTAAACCGTGCGCGTACTGCGCCACGCGACTAGCCTGCGATTGCGGTATCGTTATCGCTATCTAGGCGATCCACCAGCGCCGTCCAGGCGATCCCTACACGCCGTCCACGCGATCGACAACAACATGGCACCTACCTTGCCCACGATTTCCCTGGGATCCGCAAGCATGCCGGCGCTGGGTCTCGGCACCTGGATGATGGGCGAGCATCGGCGCGACCGGAAGAAGGAAGTCGCCGCCATCGCGCTGGGGCTTGACCTGGGGATGACCCTGATCGACACCGCCGAGATGTATGGCGAAGGCGGCGCCGAGGAAGTCGTCGGCGAGGCGATCGCCGAGCGGCGCGACCAGGTGTTCGTGGTCAGCAAGGTTTATCCGCATCATGCGAGCCGGCGCGGAGCCGTTGCGGCGTGCAAGCGCAGTCTGAAGCGCCTCGGGACGGACTA
>VBDA01000625.1 GCA_005883655.1 Betaproteobacteria bacterium
GCCGCTTCGCGAGGCGCGCTTTCAGGAGTACTTCGCCAAGAGACGCGTAGTGCACTTCCGTTCCGCGGGAAGCGCTGAAGCGTACGACGACAACGACGACGACACGTTTTCGAGCGGGCCGTTGCCGCAGCCCTTTGTCGAGCTGCAGCAGAGAGTCGCAAAGTGGCTGGCGATCGATCCCGCCGCCTTTATTCATGCGCTGGTGAGCGAATACCGCGCGGGCACGCCGATCGGCTGGCATCGTGACAAGCCGGTCTATGGCATCGTCGTCGGACTTTCCCTGGCAGGATGGGGGCGGATGCGCTTTCGTCCCCTCGATCCACGCGCGCCGCGCAACGCAATCGTCCTGCTCGAGCTCGAGCCGCGTTCGATTTATGTCATGCAGGGCCCGATTCGTTGGCAATGGCAGCACAGCATGTTGCCGACCAAGGCGCTACGCTACTCGATCACTTTTCGTACCCGCGCCGATGAACCATAAAATGCGTTCGGTATCGCCCGTAGTTCCCCTTCCTCCTACAGCAAATTCAGACAAATGCCGATTTCACTTTGCCCCGCGCCGCGGCAGCATGTGAGCCATGTAGGGGAGACAAAGCAGCAACTTCAACTACCGATATAGCCTAGAGTTGACTGGCGGCCTCATCCCTACATCTATTACGTAAGGGCGAGTGAGCACAAAAGAAGAATGGATCTGCACAGGATGAACGGGCCGGGAAACCGGCCCGTTTTTGTTCGAAGGATAGACACCTCTTTTTGTTCGAAGGATAGACACCTCTACGAAGGAAACCGGTATGGGCAAAATTCAAGGTGAAGGTGACTACGAGTCGGCCAAGAAATTCGACGATGACGAGGCGGCATTCGCGAAATCCGGCCGCGTAGACAGGGCGGCGCGCGACGCCGAGCCACAGACGCAGGCGGAAGCAGACGAAATGACGAAGGCCGAGGAAATAGGGAAGAGCCGGTCCAAGGGCGAAGACGCATCGGCAAAGCGTGGATCGCGCGTCAGCAACAAGCCAGTTAGCTGCACCAAATGACGCGAGTCTATTATCTCCCTTCGGTGAAGGGTAAAAGCGTGCAGCAACCTAGGCTATCCAATCCGGGCCTTTCACCCATGTCCTACACAAAAATCAGACTCGCGCTGATTCCGTCTTACAGGTAGTCGGCGGACAATGATGATCACGGATTCCCACTATTTAAAAAGGCCAGATTCGACAGCCTACGAAATTTGGAGTTTTCCTCCGGCCTGCTCCGTAAGGTGAGGCGCAGTGAGGAAATCGGCGGGCCGGGAAACCGGCCCGTTTTATTCGCCGGCCCCAAAAGTCGGTGTGAGTGAGTCCAGATGTTATTGCGGGAGAATCGATATGAGTAAAGATAGTCAGGCAAGCGGGCAATCCAGTAATCAAGGCAAGCAGCAAAGCTCTGAAATTGCGCAGGATCGGGTCTCTACCCAGCAGGGCGGAAGGTCCGCGCAACAGGGCTCCGGCCAGAATTATCAACCGGGCTCGCAAGGGGGCGGCTGGCAGCGGCCCTCCGACAGCGCGGTCGCGACGCGCCGCGGAAGCTCGGCGCTTTTCCCTTATGGGGGCTATGGAAGTGGGCCGTTCTCGACCATGCGCCGGATCACGGAGGAAATGGACCGGCTGTTCGATAGCTTCGGTCTCGGGCGCAGCTTCTTCCCGTCGGAATTCGGACAGAGCGCGCAATTCGGATCCGGCGATCCGCAGGGCAGTGCCGCGCTGTGGACGCCGCACGTGGACGTCGTCGAGCGCGACGGGAAGCTATTGATTTCCGCTGATCTGCCTGGCGTCAAGAAAGAGGACGTCAAGGTGGAAATCAATCCGGACGCGGTCACCATCCAGGGCCAACGCCATCAGGAAACGACCAGCAGCGACCGCGGCTATTATCAGAGCGAACGCAGCTATGGCAGCTTCTACCGCAGCATCCCGCTGCCGGAGGGTGCCAACACGGAAAGCGCCTCCGCTACCTTCCGCGACGGCGTGCTTCAGATCGAAGTGCAAGCGCCGAGCCAGCAGGCCCGCGGTCGCACCCTGGAGATCAAGGATGCGGGTACGGCGGCCGGCTCGAAGAATGGAGGACAGCAACAGCAGCGCTAGTTAGGCGCGCAGATAACTTTCGCTCCGCGCCTCGATAGCGGCTGGCAGCCGCGAGACGGCGCGAGCGCGAGGGCGTAGGGAAAACGGCCCGGGACTTATCCTGGGCCGTTTTCAAATCGGAATAAGCGCGCGCACCAAACGGGACGAGCGGAAAAAGCGCCCGGCGAGCGCTATTTTGCCTCTTTGGCGCCAGGCGGATTGCCTTGCGGGCCCGTCAACTCGCGCCGAATCTCCTGCAGCTTCGCTTTTACTTTCGCGGCGTTCTCGTTGCCCATGCGCATCATGATCTTCTGGCCCGCAGAACGCGCTTCGAGCTCCGGGTCCGCGTATTGGTATAGAACCTTGGGCTGAACCACCTGCAAGGGATCTTGCGCTTCCGGCGCGGCCAGCAAATCGTCGATCGCTTCGATCAGCCGATCGTTGAAATACCCCTTTGGATATCCGAGGTCCCGATAATCCTGCTGTATGAGGGGATAAAAGTGCACATAGGTCGAGACGAGACTTCTGGGGTCGATCGCCTCCGCCATCCGCACGTAGGGCGTGTAGCGTGAAGCGTTTTCGGCGCTGATCGAGATATTGTCGTCCTT
>VBDA01000626.1:0-1826 GCA_005883655.1 Betaproteobacteria bacterium
CGCGACGTTTCGCACCTCTTCCTGCACGTCCTTGTCCTTATCGAGCGCGTCGTGGCTGGTCGCATACGGCTCGTAATAGCCAATGTAGCGATCGATGCGCGCCTTGGGACCGGCATCGACCAGGCCCATCCAGTCGAGCCAATCCGACAGCGCGTGCCGCACGCTTTCGATGCCCGCGACGTCGCCATGAACGACCAGTCCATAGACGCGGCCGGCGAGGTGCTTGGGATAGGGCCAACCGCGGAGCTCGAGCGCTTTGGCTTTTGCCGCGTTCTTGCCCGAGGTCGATGTCGGATCGGGATTGCCGCCGTCGGCGCATACCAGGCGGTCGATCATCAGCTTCAGCGTGCTGGGAACCTGATACCAGTAAACAGGAGTGAGAATGACGACTCCGTGGGCGGCAGTCCAGCGCTCGTAGATCTCCGCCATCCAGTCGCCGGTCTGGCCCAGCGCATGATTCGGATAGCAGCTGCACGGCCAATGGCAAAGCGGCATCGCGGTCGCAACGCATCCCTTGCACGGATAGATCCGTTTGCCATACTCGGAGGTGAGCAGGCTCAAATCCAGCGTGTCTACGTCGAAGCGCGCATCCTCGAAAACCTTGCGAGCGATTTTGGTCAGCCGGAACGTCTTGGACACTTCGCCCGGGCACGTTCCGTCGTTGCGGGCCGAGCCGATGATGAGCAGAACGCGCGAGCGAGTGCCCGGTTTCCTGCGTTTCGCATCTGCGCTCTTCAGCCTCGCGTGGGTACCTGACCATTCGACCGACAAATCGTACTCAGGATCGGCATAGCCCTTGCCCGCTTTTTGAGTAACCGGCGCCTTGCGCCCATCCTTGTACGCCTTCCATGCGACATCTTCGACTTGCGAGAGCGCCGCTTCCTCGGGCGCGAACAGCGGGTCCTTGAACGATTGGGTGAAACGGTCGTGAAACTGGATTCGGGACAGCTCGGCCGGAGCTTGGCCCTTGCGGATCTTGGTCATGCTGGAATTTTAGCGCATGGCACCGGCCGAAGGCAGCGCGTCCGCTATCCAACAGGAGTAACGAACCGACATTTACGCCGCCCGAAAGCAGACGTAACGTGTCGCTTATCCTTGCCCAGTCAATAGTTCCTCACGCAATCTCATCCTCCGCCGCGAAGCGGCTACGGAGCACCTCCTCACGCATACTCTTGGCCTGCGCCTTTCCTTTGTCGAACTCGGCGCGCCTGCGCGCGATCTCCTCGGGCGTGAGACGTTGGATGTTGCAATAATCGAGCTTCCAGTCGGGGTTGGCGCTCCATCTCAACGGGGATTGCACGGTCGTCCGTGCGGCCGGCGCGGATTCGAGAACCCTCAGCGCCAGGTCGAGCGTGAAGACCTGCGACTCGCGGTCCTGCGGCCGCCCCGCGCTGTTACCAAGCGGGAAGTCGGAGAACAGAAAGCGAGGCACACCAACATACTCGACGATGTCCTTGGCGCACCCCATGACCACAGTGGAAATACGGTTCTCCTCCAGCAGACGCGCGGTCAGGCTGACGGTTTGGTGGCAGACAGGGCAATTGGGAACCAGCAGTGCGGCATCGACCCCATCTGCCTTGCAGCGAGCGACGATCTCCGGGCCATCGACTTCGAGCGTGACACGATGGCTGCGATTGGTTGGGGCGCCGTGGAAGCGCGGAGCCACGCGACCGATGCGGCCCGAGGCTGCGCATTGTCGCAGCACCATCAGCGGAAAGAAGGTGGCCGGATCCTCGGCCGTTGTGTGCTTGCGGTCGATAGCGATGTGCGAGATGCGTAAATCGTGGTCCTGCGCCGTATCTCCCGAATATACGGTGTAGTACTTG
>VBDA01000626.1:1897-2419 GCA_005883655.1 Betaproteobacteria bacterium
CTTGTGCAACGGATGGAATGGCACGTCCGCGTAGTGCGCCCATACGTACGGCACGCCATAACCAAGCGCCAGGTAGTATTCGCGGATCCTCTGCAGGTAAGGGATCGGCACATCGTCTGTTGCGGCGAAGGAGTATTCGGTCGCGCGTTCGCCGGTCATGGCGGCACCTCCAGCGTTCTCATCGAACCTGCGGCCATTGCAGCTAGTCGACCTTCGCGCCCGTCTCGCGCACGATTTTCGCCCAGCGATCCTTTTCCATATGAAAGAACGCGCCGAATTCAGCCGGCGATGATCCCACGACTTCGATGCTGGCGTTGGCCATGTAGCGCTTCACTTCATCGGTCGCGAGCACCGCCAGAAGCTCACGGTGGATTTTGTCGATAACCGTCGCAGGCGTTGCTTTGGGCGCCAGCAATCCCATCCAGACGTAGGCTTCGTAACCCGGTACCCCCGCCTCGGCGACGGTCGGGACGTCGGTTAGCTGCGGTGCGCGCCTTGCGCTGGTCACCGCCAGCGCGCGGA
>VBDA01000438.1 GCA_005883655.1 Betaproteobacteria bacterium
GCTGCGAGCGCGTCGCGCACCACGCGCGCGGCGGTATAGGTGGCAAGGGTTGCGCCCGGTCGGGCAAGACGTGCAAGAGCCTTCATGACCGTCGGTGACCACATTTCAGGATTGCGGTCGGGCGCAAAGCCATCGAGATAGAATGCATCGGCGCCCAGACGCAAGTCGCGCAGCGCTTCGATAACATCCGCGAATACGAGCGTCAGCGTGATCCGTCCGTCGCACCAATGCAGACGATGCGTACCGGCGATCGCGGGCGGCCACGCTGCGCAAATCTCGGCCGACTGATCGTTGAACTCGGGGTAGCGCGCGTGCAGCGCGGCGAGATCCTCGCGGATGAAGGGATGCCGCTCAACGGAAACGAAATGCAGGCGCTCGCTTCGCGCGGGATCCGACCGCCACGCGGCGCAGGTCGCCATGAAATTGAGTCCCAGGCCAAACCCGGTTTCGACGATGGTGAATATGCGCGTGCCGGCCCAGCGCAGAGGCAGATCGTTGCCATGAAGAAAAACGTGTCGCGCCTGATCCGGCCCCGATTCGGCGCTGTGATACACATCCCCGAACTTTTGGGAGAACGGCGTGCCTGACGCATCGAAGGCGAGCGTCGCCGGTTGGATTACGATGGGCATCGGGCCAATATGCGTGCCGCCGGCGACGCGCGTCAAGCGCGATGGCAATGCTCGGTGTTGCCGGCGCCGCGCAATTGGATAGACTTCGAAGCAATCTTCGATCGATTACCGTGCCTTTCGCCTACTACGACAAGCTTTCGCCAGCCCGCCAGCGCATCTACCGCAAGAGCGACGCCATCGCAACGCTGGGCATTCCGCCGGGGCTTGCGCTCGCTGGCGCCATCGCTGCGATTGCCGACGGGCTTCGCAACGAGCACCGGGCCAGCGCGCAGACCGCGTGCCAGAATCTGGTCGATGCGCTCGTCGAGGGCTACCACGTGCCCGCGGTCCGGGTGAAAGTGCTGTTGCGGCGGCCGGCCGACGACTACGGCGAGCTGCATGGACTCTACGAGCCCGAAGAAGAGGGTACGCGAGCGTGCATCACGCTGTGGATGCGAACCGCCCAGAAGAAGCAAGTGGTCGCGTTCAAGACTTTCCTGCGCACCTTGATACACGAGGTCTGTCATCACCTCGATTACGAGTTATTTGCGCTCGAGGAAACCTTTCACACCGAGGGCTTTTACAAACGCGAGTCCACCCTCGTAGGCGCGCTCCTGGGTCAGCTCGCGGCGCAAGCGCCGGGCCCGATCGGCAACGGGTAGTTCACGGACCACTCCTTGCGCGGCCCGCTGCTCACAGACCACCTCTTTGTGCGGCATGCGCGGGCGAAACGGCTGAGTGTCGGTGGTTAGCGCTGATTCGCGGTCGCTCGCACCCCATTCGCTTCGCGAACGGCGCCGGCTCCTCGCGCGCTGTTCGTGAAAGGGAACATTGCGTGTCGCCGGCGGGCGCTGATTCGCGGTCGCTCGCACCCCATTCGCTTCGCGAACGGGACCCGGCTCGCTGCTCACACGCTACCTGGCTCGCTGCTCACAGCGCTGGCCGCGTTCCACCCGCCGCCCAGCGCCTTGATCAACGCGACGCTGGCGGAAAGGCGCTGACGGCTTCATCCTGAACTGAGGCCTCCTGCTCCAGGATGCGCAGCGCTACGAGATTGTCTTCGACCTCCAGGAATCCGTTGAGCACCGTCTGCCGATAGTTCGCGACATTTTCGTCATAGGTCGCGATCGCCTGGGCCGTTTGCGCGCGGCGCAGCCCGGCGTCGAATATCGTCTGCGCCAACGCCGAACCGAGCGACCAGTAGCGGCTGGGCAGCGAAAACAATTGCGACAGCACCGAGCTCTGGAAGCCACCGGTTGCCGACAGCGTGAGCGAGGGAAAGAACGCCGCCTCGGCGACACCGATCTGAGCGTTGGCCGCCGCCGCGCGCCGTTCTGCGGCGGCGATATCCGGACGACGCTCGAGCAATTCGGAAGGCAGTCCCGGCGGTATCGGTGGAAACTCGGTGGGCACGGATTCGGCGGCGACCGAAAAGTCCGCGGGCGCCTTACCGAGAAGAACAGCGATTGCGTGCTCGAGCTGCGCGCGCTGGATCCCGGCGTCGATGGCCTGCGCCTGGGTGGACTTGAGTTGCGTTTCGGCTTGGGCGACATCGGCACGCGCCGCAACGCCGACCGCATACTGGTTGCGCGTCAATTGCAGCGATCGCTGATAAGCCTCCACGGTGTCGTTGAGCAGGCGGATCTGCGCGTCTTGAACACGGAGCAGAAAATAATCCTCGGCGAGCAGCGCCTGCGCCGACAGCTTCGCCGATTCGAGGTCCGCGACGCTGGCTTGCGCCGAGGCTTCGCTGGCTTCGACCGTTCGCCTGACGCGGCCCCACAGGTCGACTTCCCAGCTCACGTCCAGCGCGACGTTGTAGTCGTTGCGGGGGCCTCCGCCCTGGCCGGTGGTGGTGTTGACGCTACTGCCAGTCGCGCCGCGGGCGCTGCTTCGCGATGCACTGGCGCTTGCGCTGACTAGCGGAAACAATGCGGCTCGCGCCTGCTGGGTCAATGCCCGCGCCTCGCGCACGCGTGCTTCGGCAGCCTTGATGGTCTGATTGCTGACCTCGACCGGCGCCATCAGTGCATCGAGTTTCGGGTCCTTGAAAACTTCCCACCAATTGCCGCGCCGCTCCTGGTCTCGCGGCTCGGCAGGTTTCCACGGTATCGCTTCCTTGTAGGCCGAAGGCGATTCCACGGCTGGCCGAACATAGTTCGGACCGACCGAGCATCCAAGCAGCGCGGACGCGGCGCATGCAGCCCACGCCGCGCACCTTCTGCGCCTCGCGCCAGCCCGTTTCGCGCGTTCGCCGGTCATTTCGCTCAGTCCCCCGTTTCGGCGGCCGCGTTCGGCACCGCGGGCGAGCCTTGACGCAGGCGCCGCGTCCACAGGCTGAACCGGTCGAGATACAGGTACACGACCGGTGTCGTGTACAGCGTCAACACCTGGCTGACGATCAGCCCACCCACAATGGAAATGCCGAGAGGCTGACGGAATTCCGCTCCGTCCCCGGTTCCGATCGCAAGCGGCACCGCGGCCAGCAGCGCTGCCATGGTGGTCATCATGATCGGGCGAAAGCGCAACAGGCAGGCCTCGAAGATCGCTTCACGCGAATTCTTGTTACGATTGCGCTCTGCCTCCAGCGCGAAGTCGATCATCATGATCGCATTCTTCTTCACAATACCGATGAGAAGAATGACGCCGATCAGAGCGATGACACTGAACTCGGTGTGAAACAGCTTCAGCGCAAGCAATGCACCGACGCCTGCCGACGGCAGCGTGGACAGGATCGTGATCGGATGGACGTAGCTTTCGTACAGCACGCCGAGGACGATATAGACGGTAAGGAGCGCCGCGAGAATGAGCCACGGTTGGCTGTTGAGAGAGTCCTGGAACGCCCGCGCGGTGCCCTGAAAGCTGCCGCGTACGGATGCGGGAACGCCGATTCGTGCAAGCGCGTCCTCGATCGCCAGTGTTGCCTGACCGAGCGAGGTGCCGCCCGGCAAATTGAACGAGATAGTGGACGCCACGAATTGCGACTGGTGATTCACGCCAAGCGAGGTGTTGGTGCGGGCGTAACTCGCGAATGCGGAGAGCGGAACCTGGGCTCCTTTGGAAGTGCTTACATACACGTGATCGAGAGAGGAGGCGGACTGCCAGTATTCCGGCGCAGCCTCCATGACTACGTGATACTGGTTCAGCGCGGAATAGATGGTCGAAACCTGTCGCTGACCGAACGCGTCGTTGAGTGTGGTGTCGATCAGCCTCGGTGAGACGCCTAAGCGTGCCGCGGTGTCGCGATCAATGACTAGCGATGTCTGCAGGCCCTTGTCCTGCTGATCGGTGTTGACGTCCACCAGTTGCGGCAACTGGCTCATGGCCTGACGTATGCGCGGCTCCCAGGTGCGCAGCTCGTCCAGATCGTCCGCCTGCAAGGTGTATTGGTACGCCGCGTTGGCCTGCCTTCCGCCGACGCGAATGTCCTGCACCGGGTTGAGGAAGAGGTTGGCGCCGGGCTCGTTGGCGAGCTTCATGCGCAGGCGCGCGATGATCTTGTCGGCCGACTCCTTGCGTTCGGCCAAGGGCTTCAGCTGAACGAACATCTGCCCGGTATTTCGTTGTGAGCCGCCGGTGAATGCGACCACGTTTTCGACCGCGGGGTCGGCGCGGACGATGTCGACGAAGCTCGCCAGCTTGGGCTGCATCGCCTGGAACGATATGCTCTGGTCCGCCTGGATGAATCCTTGCAGCCGGCCTGTGTCCTGCTGGGGGAAAAACCCCTTGGGAATATCGATGTACAGATAGACGTTGAGACACACGACCGCGAGAAGAATCACCGTCGTGACCAGCCCGTGATCGAGCGACCAGGTGAGGCTTCGCTCATACCCGCGATGCATGGCGCCGAACGCGCGCTCGCTCCAGGCATGAAAACGGCCGTGGCGCAGCTCCTTTTCCGGGCGCAGCAGACGCGAGCACATCATCGGCGTCATGGTCAGCGAAAGCACCAGCGAAATGAGGACCGCGACCGACAGCGTCACCGCGAACTCGCGGAAATAACGGCCGACAATGCCTCCCATCAGCAGGATGGGAATGAAGACGGCAATCAACGACACGCTCATCGACAGCACCGTGAAGCCGACCTCGCGCGCGCCCTGCAGCGACGCCTTCATCGGCGACATCCCCTCCTCGATGTGACGCGAAACATTCTCGAGCACGACAATCGCATCATCGACCACGAAGCCCGTCGCGATGATCAGCGCCATTAGGGAGAGGTTGTTCAGGCTGAAGCCGCACAGATACATGATGCCGAAAGTCGCGACCAGCGATACCGGCACCGCGACGCTGGGGATCAACGTTGCCCGCCAGTTGCGCAGGAACAGGAAAACGACCAGGACGACCAGGCAGACCGCTACCACCAGCGTCCGCTCGACATCGCGCAACGATGCGCGGATGGTCGTCGTGCGCTCCATCACCACGTCGACCTTGATCGCGCTTGGAATGGATGCCCGAAGCTGTGGCAGCATCGCGGTGATGCTGTCGACGGTTTCGATAATGTTGGCGTTTGGCTGCCGGGTAATGATGATCAGCACCGAAGGCTTGCCGTTGGAGGAGCCCGAGTTGCGGAGATCCTGCACCGAGTCCACGGCATTGCCCAAGTCGGTGAGCTTGACCGCCGAGCCGTTACGGTAGGCAATGATCAACGGCAGATAGTCGACCGCCTTCTTGGCCTGGTCGTTGGCATAAATCTGCCAGTGGCGATCGCCTGCCTCCAGCGACCCCTTCGGCCGATTGGCGTTGGTGGCGGCGAGAACCGTTCGCACATCCTCGAAGCCTATCCCGTATTTGTTGAGCGTCTGCGGATTGAGCTCGACCCGCACCGCGGGGAGCGAGCTTCCTCCCACCTGAACCTGCCCAACGCCCTGCAGCTGCGAGAGCTTCTGGCCGATGATGGTGGATCCCGCGTCGTACATCTGGCCTTGCGTCATGGTGTCCGAGGTAAGCGCCAGGATCATGATCGGCGCGTCGGCCGGATTGACCTTGCGATAGGTCGGATTGCTGGGAAGTCCGGTGGGCAAGAGGCTCCGCGCCGCGTTGAGCGCGGCCTGCACGTCGCGCGCGGCGCCATCGATATCACGGCTGAGCTCGAACTGAAGTGTGACGCGAGACGAGCCGAGCGAGCTGTTCGACGTCATTTCGGTCACGCCGGCGATGCGGCCGAGCGAGCGCTCGAGCGGGGTGGCGACGGTGGCGGCCATGGTCTCCGGGCTCGCACCCGGGAGCGAAGCAGAAACCGAGATCGTGGGAAAGTCGACCTGAGGCAGCGGCGAGACCGGCAACAGGCGAAAGGCGGCGGCGCCGGCGAGCGCGAGCCCGATGGTGAGGAGCGTCGTCGCTACCGGACGATCGATGAACGGCGCCGACAGATTGACCTGAAGCGCCGACGTGTCACGCGCAATCGGGTCCTTGTCAGGCACTTCGTCTGACACGCTAATCACCGGACGCCGGCGCAGGTGCTGGCTCTTGCTTGCCTTTGCCGCGCTTCTCGACCCTGCGCGCGAGGCTGTCGAAGGCGAGATAGATCACCGGCGTCGTGAACAAAGTCAGCATCTGGCTCACGATCAATCCTCCGACCATGGTGATGCCGAGCGGATGACGAAGCTCCGAGCCCACCCCCCAGCCGACCATCAACGGCAGCGCCGCGAGGAGTGCCGCCATGGTCGTCATCATGATCGGCCGGAAGCGCAACAGGCACGCCTGGTAAATCGCCTCGCGTGGGGGCTTGCCTTCCTTGCGCTCGGCATCGAGCGCGAAGTCGATCATCATGATCGCGTTCTTTTTCACAATGCCGATAAGGAGCACGATGCCGATGATGGCGATCACACCGAGATCCTTACCGAAAATTATCAGTGCCAGCAGCGCTCCGACGCCGGCCGAGGGAAGCGTGGAGAGAATCGTGATCGGATGGATGAAGCTCTCGTATAGCACCCCGAGCACGATGTACATGGTGACGATAGCGGCAAGGATGAGCCAAAGCTCGTTGCCAAGCGAACCGCGGAACGCCGCCGCAGCGCCTTGAAATTGGACCTGCGCGCTCGCGGGCAGGCCGATTCCGGCTTGCGTTTTCTGGATTGCGTCCACCGCGTCGCCGAGCGAAGCTCCCGGGGCGAGATTGAAGGAGATGGTCGCCGCGGGGAACTGGCCGATGTGGTTGACCACCAGCGGCGAAGCGTGCTCGGAGATGCGCGCAATGGCCGTCAGCGGGACTTGCATCGACGCTTGCGAGCTCACGCCGGACGAGCTCGCCGATGATGTCGTCCCGGCTCCCGGTGCTGCCAGGGCCGCGGACGCGTTGGCGCCAGTGGTCGGCACCGATCCGGCGCTCGCCGTCGCAGAGCCCGAATTGGTCGCGGGCACGTAGATCTGCGAGAGCGCCTCGGGTCCCAACTGAAACTCTGGTTTCACTTCCAGGACCACCCGATACTGATTGGTTTGGGTGAAGATCGTCGATACCAGCCGCTGCCCGAAAGCGTTATAGAGCGCGTTGTCGATCGCCGCCGGCGTGATCCCGAAGCGGCTCGCCGTCGCCCGGTCGATGTCCACGAATGCCTGCAGCCCGCCGTTCTGCAAATCGGTCGCGACGTCGGCAAGCTGCGGTAGCTGCCGCAGTCGCTCTACGATCCTGGGAACCCACACGTCGAGCTCATCCGGGTTGGTGTCCTCGACCGTGAATTGGTACTGCGTGCGGCTGATGCGATCCTCGATCGTCAGGTCCTGCACCGGCTGCATGTAAAGCGTGATTCCCTCGACATCGGCGAGCCTGGTTTGGAGGTTGCGAATCACTTCCTCGGCACGCGCGCTGCGTTTGGCAAGCGGCTTCAGATTGATCAGCATGCGGCCGCTGTTCAGCGTCGAGTTGGTGCCGTCGACGCCGATGAACGAGGAAAGACTTTCCACCGCGGGATCCTGCAGGATGACGCGCGCGAGCGCCTGTTGGCGCTCGGCCATCGCGGCAAACGATATGGTTTGTGGCGCCTCGGTGATGCCCTGGATGGCGCCAGTATCCTGAATTGGAAAGAATCCCTTGGGGATGAAAATATAAAGAACGATGGTGAGCACCAACGTGATGACCGCCACGACGAGCGTCGCAGCCTGCCGGTCCAGTACCCAGTTGAGCATGCTGCCGTAACGCGCGATGACGCTGTCGAATATCTCCCCGCTCTTCCGGTAGAACTTGTTTTGCTGCTCTTCCCGGGTGTGACGGAGGAATTTGGCGCACATCTTCGGCGTCAGCGTCAGCGATACAACCGCAGAAATCAGGATCGAGATGGCGAGCGTGATCGCGAACTCGCGAAACAGCCGGCCGACGACGTCGCCCATGAACAACAGCGGAATCAGCACAGCGATGAGCGAGATGGTCAGCGAAATGATGGTGAATCCGATCTGCTCCGCGCCCTTCAGCGCCGCGGCCAGCGGCTTCTCACCGGCCTCGATATAGCGGGCGATATTTTCGATCATCACGATCGCGTCATCGACCACGAAGCCGGTCGCGATCGTCAACGCCATCAGCGTCAGGTTATTGATCGAAAAACCGGCGAGGTACATCACGCCAAATGTTCCTATCAGCGACAGCGGCACTGCCACGCTCGGAATGACGGTCGCCGACAGGCTGCGCAGGAACAGGAAGATGACCATGACCACCAGTGCGATGGCCAGGAAAAGCTCGAATTGCACATCGTGCACCGAAGCTCGTACGGTGACGGTGCGGTCGGTGAGCACGGCGACGTCGACCGCGGCTGGCAACGACGCCTGGCAGTAGCTGCTTGATCCTGTCGACCACCTCGATCACGTTGGCGCCGGGCTGGCGCTGAATGTTGACGATGATTGCCGGCAGCTCGTTCGCCCACGCCGCGAGCCGGTTGTTTTCCGCGCCGTCGATGACATCGGCCACATCGGTCAGCCGTACCGGCGAGCCGTTGCGATAGGCGACGACCATGCTCTTGTATTCGTCGGCCGATTTGAGCTGATCGTTGGCATCGATGGTCGATGCGCGGGTCGGTCCGTCGAAGCTTCCCTTGGCCTGATTGGTGTTGGCATTGCTGATCGCGGTGCGCACGTCGTCCAGCGACAAGCCGTACGCGGCTAGCGCGGTTGGATTCGCCTGGATGCGCACCGCGGGGCGTTGGCCGCCGCTGACGCTGACCAAGCCAACACCGGGAAGCTGGGAGAGCTTGGTCGCGAGTCGCGTATCCGCCAGATCCTCGATCTTCGGCAGCGGCATCGTGCTCGATGTCAGCGCCAGGGTCATGATCGGCGTGTCCGCCGGATTGACCTTGTTGTAGATGGGCGGG
>VBDA01000617.1:0-1814 GCA_005883655.1 Betaproteobacteria bacterium
AAGCGTGTCCAGCAGGAAAGCACAATCCGCGGACAGAAATATGCAAGACGCCAGAAGCGGCTTTGCGTAACGTAATGGCATGACTTCTACTCTGCGGCGAGTAATCGCCAGCAACCCGACTGCGAGGTGTCATATGAACCGGACATTGACCAAGATCTCGCTTGCGCTCGAGACCAATCACTATCGCGGCACTGGTGGCGTGAGCGAAAACAACCGGAGCCTGGGTTTCCAGCCCGCCTTCATCGATCGCGAAACGAAGACAGTGTATTGGTCGCGGTTTCCAGACGGCCGGCTGGCCCCATGCCACTTGCTGGATGGCCTGCCCGCTGAGCTCGTACGCGCGCGCGATGAGCAAGGGCGCGTGACGCGCGTCAAGAGCTCGGTGTTGTCGGGTTTCGTGCACGACGGGCGCTTTTACACCCGCGACGAGGCGGCGGCGTTGCTCGTATCCCCTTCAGAGCTCGATCGGTCGCGAAGCCCGGATACATTGCTGCGGAAGGCAGCGTAGGCGAGGGGCTCCCATGTGTTCCCCGAACGGTCCAACTCCTCCGGGACTCGTTCGGTCTCCCGCGCCGGGCTGACCTGTCAGTCCGGCGTCTTTTTTAAAGGATTAACCATGGCAGCCACGATCCACAGCGCCAGCCTGAAGAGTCCCTTGCTTTATCGACAACCGGACGGTCGCAGCGCTGACATTCCGCCGGGCCCATGTCTGGTCGAATCGCTAGCGGGCGGTCTGACCATTGTCGTCTGGGGCGACGAAGCGGAATTCTCCGCAGTTGTGGCGACCAAGGAGCTAGACGAGGCGTTGGCTAAACGAGACTTGCTGTTTTCGGATTAACAATTAGCTAGAGCACTAGAAAATAGATGGATACGATCGTTCTACAAGCCTTCGGTAAGCAATAGTGATCTAACACACGCGGCCCACAATTGAAAGGCGACCCTTATGAAGCTTCCGACAGCACGTTCTTTTTCCGCGGCCGCATCGTTGTTCCTTATGGCGCTCGGTGCGACCAGCCAGGCGCAAGCGGCGCCCGTTCACAACATCGTCCTCGTGCATGGTGCATTTGTCACCGGAGCCGGATGGGAACCGGTCTACGACATTCTTGTAAAAGACGGTTACCACGTGTCAGTCGC
This sequence comes from Betaproteobacteria bacterium, assembly GCA_005883655.1. Classification (GTDB taxonomy): domain Bacteria; phylum Pseudomonadota; class Gammaproteobacteria; order Burkholderiales; family Casimicrobiaceae; genus PALSA-1003. The sequence goes on from VBDA01000617.1 coordinate 1,135, forward strand.
CCAGCATCCGCTCACTTGCGTTAGCGATGACGTTGCGGCAGTCAAAAGAGTGCTTGCGATGCAAGACGGACCGACTATCCTCGTTGGCCACAGCTATGGCGGCGCGATCATCACCGCGGCCGGCAATGATTCGCACGTCGTAGGGCTCGTTTATATCGCAGCGCATGCGCTGGACGAAGGGGAAACCGAGGCTGAGAACGGCAAGCGTTTCCCCAATGCCACCAAGGCGGTCAAGAAAACCGACGATGGTTATCTCTATCTAGACCCTGCTTTTTACCACGCCGACTTTGCTGCGGATCTGCCTGAAAAGCAGGCGGAATTCGAGGCTAACGCACAGGCGCTCACCGCGGCAGCGGTTTTCACGACGCCGGCCACCCAACCTGCCTGGAAAATCAAGCCGAGCTGGTACGCCGTTGCCAAGTCGGATCGCATCATCAACCCTGACCTCGAACGGATGTATGCCAAGCGCGCCCACAGCCACGCAATCGAAGTGGAGGGCGCGAGCCACTCGGTCTATGAGTCGCATCCGAAAGAGGTTGCAGCCCTTATCGAAGACGCGGCCAGCCACGCAATGGACGGTGAATAATGCCTGTTGCAGCGCCAGACCTTGCGACATAATGCCGTAACAACCTAAACGGACGGAGATTGAGGCAATCAGGCTTTGTCCGCTGATTGACACA
>VBDA01000617.1:1822-3704 GCA_005883655.1 Betaproteobacteria bacterium
TGACACAGAGAGAATGGCAATCAGATTCCAATAATCACTCGCAAACAAGGACTACGATCATGACGAAACCAAGCGCAGGAAAAGTGCAGACCTTGAGGGAACGGCAGATGGCTCCGCTGGTCACCCCGACCGATCTGAAGGCCAAGGCGACCAAGGACATCGCCGCCGCCATGAACGCCATCCTGGCGGACGTGTTTGCGCTCTATCTGAAAACGAAGAACTTCCACTGGCACATGAGCGGCCCACACTTCCGTGACTATCATCTGCTGCTCGACGAACAGGCGGACCAGATCTATGCAATGTCCGATCCGATTGCCGAGCGGATCCGCAAGGTGGGTGGCACCACGCTGCGGTCCATCGGTCACATCTCGCGCACGCAACGCATACCGGACAACGATGCGGAATTCGTGCAGCCGTTAGACATGCTCGCGGAACTGCGCGAGGACAACAAGGTGCTGGCCGCGAGCCTACGGGAAGCCCACAACGTGTGCGAGGAACACCGCGACATCGCGACTGCCAGCCTGATCGAGGTTTGGATCGACGAAACTGAGCGACGGACCTGGTTCCTGTTCGAGGCGAGCCGCCAAGGGGACGCAACGGGCCATTAGGCGCAGTGAGGGCTTCTGCCAGCGGATCTGACGCTGAATCGCATCCTCAAGCGCGGATCGTTGTGCTTGCTGCGCTGCTGTTCACATGGTCTAGCAATCATGCCACGAACCGACACTGCGACGCCGGCGTGCGCGTATCCATGTTGCGTCCGCGATTGATGTGATCGTCGATTTCTGCGGCGCAGCCCAGCATGCGCGGATACAGGAAGATGGTGAACGCGGCCGTCTCCAGCGCCTGCTCCGGAAACGCTCCGCTTCGGTAGAGCTGCCAAAGCATTTTCAACAGTAGAGCCGCGATGACCGCGTCGATGTTGACGCAGTAAACGTTGCGCGAAACACCCGCATCGAACAGAGCCTGCACCAGCGCGTGGTAGTACTGGTGGAACACGTTGTATTCACCACGCTTGGCAAAGAGCTCGCGCACGTAGACTTCGCGCGGATCGACGTTCACGGGACGATCCTTGAAGACCGGATGATTGACGCCTGGAATCTTCTGAATATCGAGGCTCCCCGCGGTTTTCTTTTTCGACTTGTACTGCGCGTACTCCTCGACGTAGCGCATCGCCAGTGCCTTGAGATCGATGCCGTGCTGCGGATCGGTGGGATCCTTGAGCTCCGCGCCGCGAAACTGGGCGAGTAGAAATGCGATACCCTCGTAGCCGTTCCCGCCGTGGGCGAATCCGGAATGCGTCAGGAAACCCACCAGCGCCTTGTTGAGCTGCACCCGCTCCGGCGTCTCGGGACCGTCCGCGGACACCGCGCCCTTCGCTCCCTGTGCGGAGATCGCGCCGGGACCGTTGGTAAGCAGCAATCCGACGAGGGTGAAATGCGAAAAGGTTGGCAGCATCCGGTTCGAGCCCGAACAGCGCCACGTAGGCGATTTCTGTCAGCGACCGATTACCGAGTATTTCTTCATTGGAGATACCGCAAAAACGCCCTGGTTCATGACGCTCGACGCTCACCGATGCGCCGATCAAGGTGCCGAACAGTCTGATCCACCATGGCACGGCCTCGGCGGTGAGCCTCGAGATGCGCTTGCGCATCAACGGCCCCCACGCGAGCGTCGCGGCGATCGCGCCCAGCATCGCATCGGCGCTCGGATGTCCATCGAGGCTTTTCACGTATTGAACGAATACGGATTTCGCTCCGCGAACCTGTAAACCGGCCAGTATCGCTTCGGCCTTGGGGTCTCGCTCCGCTGTAACGAAGAGCCCGCGCGTCGTCTTGTCTGCGGCGATTGAACCGATGTCGAAACTCTCGTCGAGCGCGCTCTT
>VBDA01000618.1:0-2200 GCA_005883655.1 Betaproteobacteria bacterium
CGGCGCGTTCTACGCCAACCAGTTCGGCAATCCGGCCAACCCGATGGCGCACGAGCGCACAACCGGACCCGAAATCTGGGCGCAGATGAATCACGATGTCGACGCGGTCGTCTGTGGGGTCGGATCGGGCGGTACGCTGACGGGGCTGTCGCGCTACTTTTCGCGCGTCAGCCCTCACACCGAGATCGTCCTCGCCGACCCGGTCGGCTCGGTGCTTGCGCCGTATATCGAAACCGGGAAGATTGGAACAGCCGGCTCGTGGGTCGTCGAAGGCATCGGCGAGGATTTCATTCCGCCGATCGCGGACCTGTCGAGAGTGAAGAAGGCATATCGTATTTCCGACAAGGAAAGTCTCGCCACCGCGCGCGAGCTCCTTGAGTCCGAATTGATCCTCGGCGGCTCGTCCACCGGAACCCTGCTCGCCGCGGCACTCCACTATTGCCGCGAGCAAAGCGCGGCCAAGCGTGTCGTCAGCTTCGTCCCCGACACCGGAAGCAAATATCTTTCCAAAATGTACAACGATTTCTGGATGGTCGACCAAGGCTTTCTCGAATTACCGCGCTACGGCGACCTCCGCGACCTGGTGTCTCGCCGCTACGAGGACCACGCCGTGATCGCGGCAAGCACCGAGGACACGCTGCTCGCCGCATTCCAGCGCATGCGCATCGCCGACGTGTCGCAATTACCGGTGCTGGCCGACGATGTCGTGGTCGGCATCTTGGACGAATCCGACCTGCTGCTGCACGTCTACAGGCAGCCCGAGCGATTCCGGGACAACGTCGCGACGGCGATGACGCAACGGCTCGAGACCCTGGACCCCAGTGCGAGCTTCGCCGAATTGTTGGCGGTGCTCAACCATGATCACGTTGCGATCATCGTGCAAGACGGCCGTTTCTTCGGTCTTATCACCCGCTATGATCTGCTGACGCACCTGAGGAGAAGCCTGCCGTGAACGATTCAACCGCCAAATCCGCCGCCACCGCACAACTGGGGTTTTCGACACGCGCGATTCACGCCGGGCAGGAGCCCGACCCCGCGACCGGCGCGATCATGACGCCCATTTATGCAACGTCGACCTACGTGCAGACGAGCCCCGGCGTGCACAAGGGCTACGATTACGCGCGCACCGCCAATCCGACCCGCGCGGCGCTGGAGGCTTGCGTCGCCAGCCTCGAAAGTGGCGCACGCGGATTCGGATTCGCCTCCGGCCTGGCCGGGATGGCAACCGTGCTCGATGCGCTCGATGCCGGCGCGCATGTCGTCGCGAGCGACGATCTCTACGGCGGGACGTACCGTCTGTTCGAAAACGTGCGCAAGCGCTCGGCCAATCTGAGCGTGAGTTTCGTCGACATGGCCGACCCGGCGCGGTTGCGTGCGGCGATGAGACCAGAATGATCTGGGTCGAATCGCCGAGCAATCCTCTGCTCAAGCTGATCGATCTTGCCGCGGTCGCCAGGATCGCCCGCGAGCACGATCTCATCGCGGTCGCCGACAACACGTTTGCCAGTCCATGGATCCAGCGGCCGCTGGACCTCGGCTTCGATATCGTCGTGCACTCGGCAACCAAGTACCTAAACGGCCACTCCGACATCATCGGCGGCGTCGTCGTGATCGGCGCCGAGCCGCGTCACCGTGAGCTGGCAGACCGTCTCGCTTACTTGCAGAACGCCGTCGGCGGGATCATCGGACCGTTCGATAGCTTCCTCGCGTTGCGTGGCTTGAAGACGCTCGCGCTGAGGATGGAGCGGCATTGCGCCAACGCGCTGGACCTGGCGCACTGGCTCACCGAGCAGCCCGAAGTCGCGCGCGTTCACTACCCGGGGCTGCCCTCGCATCCGCAGCGTGCGCTCGCGCAACGCCAGATGCGCGCGTTTGGCGGCATGGTGACGATCGTGCTCAAAGCGGACCTCGCGGGAACCAAACGCTTTCTGGAACACTGCCACCTCTTCGCGCTCGCCGAAAGCCTTGGCGGCGTGGAAAGCCTGATCGAGCATCCGGCCTTGATGACGCACGGCTCGATTCCGGAAGCGCAACGCGAGACGCTGGGAATCGGCGATTCGCTGGTGCGACTGTCGGTGGGCATCGAAGACGTAGACGACCTGCGACGCGACCTCCGCGACGCGCTCGACGGTATCTAGCTGACTCATTCAGGGCTGCCTGGCGACTGTAAGGGGAGACCGCTGTCGACCCTTTCCTGCCA
>VBDA01000618.1:2257-2672 GCA_005883655.1 Betaproteobacteria bacterium
TTGACACGCTTGGGTGGTGTGGGAGAGATCCGATCAGTGATCGGCCCCTATCCCGATTCTGTTAGGGTTACGCGACACCTTCCGCCTATCCGGACCTAGCGCAGGCGCTGCCATCACCTGCTTTGCTATATCCAGATTGACAGTAGTAACCTTGTCCATGACTTGCGCTCTCGTGTCGATTGATGAAAACCCATTTCAATCTTGGCACTTCGATGCCGAACCGTATAGGGGAAGCCCTAGATTCAACGAGCAAGTGCAACGTTAGTTAGTTTTGATGATACAGAGTGGCCGGGGTTTTGAAGCCGTGCCGTTTGCGCGGTCGATGGTTGAGATCGTCGGCGATCTGATTGCAGCGACCCTGGGTGACGGTGCTCATGCATATTCCTTTAGGCAAGTATTGGCGTAGCAAGCCGTT
>VBDA01000439.1 GCA_005883655.1 Betaproteobacteria bacterium
AGTTGTCGAGTACACAACGTTCGGCGCCTTGATCATGGCAACAATCTCGTCAACCGAATATTTCTCCTTGGTCGCGTCGAGATAGATTTTGGCGGCGAGCGCCGGGTCGCGCGCGATGAGTTGATCGGCCTCTTCGAGCGCGGCCATGAACGCGGCGATCGTTTTTGGGTTGGCATCGTAGAACTTGCGCGTCCCGAAGACCACCGCATTGCTCGCCGGGCCGCCGAACACGTCGCTGGAATCCAGAACCAGGTGCACGCCGGGCGCTTTCAACTCGCTGTACTGATACGGCGGCGCCGAGAAATGGCTATTGACCTCGCTGCTGCCATTGATCACCGCAATCATCGCGTCCGGATGTCCAAGCTGAATGGTCACCGAGTCGAGTTTGTCGCGCGAGGCTTCGCCGTACATCTTTTCCATGGCCATTTTGAGCACCATGGCCTGGCTCGATACCTTGATCGTGGGCACCGCGATTTTGTCCTTGTCGGTGAAATCCTTGAGCGTCTTGACCGCGGGATCGCGGGTCACCAGCAACATCGGCAGGCCTCCGACGCTGGTCACGCCGTTCACTTGACCCTTGGTGCGCTCCCACAGCAGCAGCAGATTGGAAACGCCGCTGGTGACCAGATCGACGCTGCCCGCCAACAGCGCATCGGTCGAGGCGCCGCCGCTGTTGAACGTGATCCAGGAGACCTTCAGCTCCGGGAGGCCCGCCGCGTGGGCCTGCTTTTCTATTAGCTTGTTCTGCTCCATGACCACCAGCGGGAGATAGATGATGCTGGGCTGTTTGGTGATGCGCAGCTCGGAGACTTCCGCGCTGGCGGATCCGGCTATCGCAAATGCGAAAAGCGCAGCCGCCGTGAGCGCGACTGCAAGCAGCACTTTGTCTATCTTGATCGTCGGCGTTGTCATCTGCTAAGCCCTCCTCGAAATCAGTCGTGATTGCGGCCGCGCAACCTGGAGCGCCGGATCAGTCGTCGCTCCGGCGCTGTCGCCATTCACGATAGCGCGCCAATGTGTCCGCGTTGGGCGGATAGGTGCCCGGCAACGCCCGCCCTCCGGCGATCTCGCCGAGCACGAATTCCTCGAGCGTTTCCTGCTCGTGCGCGTCGCGGGCAAGCTCCTCTGCCAGGTGTTGCGGTATCACGACCACTCCCTCGCCGTCACCGACCAGGATGTCGCCGGGAAACACAGCCACGCCGCCGCACGCGATCGGCAAATTCATATCGACCGCGTGATGACAGACGAGATTCAGCGGCGCGCTGCCGCCGGCGCCATAGACCGGAAAGTCCATCAGCCCGATGGCCTCGCTGTCGCGCAAACATCCGTCGGTCACGACTCCTGCAACGCCGCGCACTTTCAGTCTGGTCAGCAGGATGTTTCCGCCCGACGCGGCGCGCGTCTCGCGTCTGCAGTCCATGACCAGCACTTGCCCGGGAGGCACCGTCTCCACCGCTTTGCGCTGAGGATGCTCGGGATTGTCGAAGGCGCTTACCAGATCGAGGTCCTCTCGCGCGGGGATGTAACGCAAAGTAAACGCTTCGCCGACCATGTTTTCTTTGGCTGCACTCATGCGGCCTATGCCTTGGATAAAGACATTGCGCAGCCCGCGTTTGAACAACTGGGTGGTAAGCGTGGCGGTACCGGCGTGCTTGAGGTGCCGCAGCGTTTCGGTGGAAATCATATTGGCGCGATCATAGGCTTTGGTGTCGGACGCAGGACTACTGCATTTCGGAGGCCGCCATGATAACGTGAACTAATAGCGCTGCGCTGTACGGCCGGTCGCCCGAAGGTCCGCGCGGGCGGTTGCCCGAACGAGCTTGGGATTAGAATGTCAGACCCGCGCTGGGATGAAAACCGGCCCTAGTAATAACAACGATCATACCCGGCAATGGATACTTCCCCTCCGTCGACGCTACGCCTTACCGACTTCAGTCACGGCGGCGGATGCGGCTGCAAGATTTCACCTTCGGTGTTGCGCGACATCATTGCCAGATCGTCGCCGGGACTCCTTCCCCGAGACCTGCTTGTCGGAGTCGAGACCGCCGACGACGCCGCGGTCTATCGCGTCAACGAGCGCCAGGCGATTGTCGCGACCACCGATTTTTTCATGCCCATCGTCGATGACCCATTCGACTTCGGAGCCATCGCAGCAGCCAATGCGCTGTCGGACGTGTACGCCATGGGGGGCACCCCCTTGTTCGCACTGGCGGTGGTCGGCATGCCGATAGACCGTCTGCCGATCGACACCATCCGCCGCATTCTGGAAGGCGGCGAGTTCTTATGCGCCAAAGCCGGCGTTCCGGTCGCGGGCGGTCACACCATCGATTCCGTCGAGCCCATTTACGGCCTGGTCGCCATCGGTCTCGTCGACCCCGAGCACCTCAAACGCAATCGAGGCGCACTTGCCGGTGACGCGTTGATTCTCGGCAAGCCCCTCGGCATTGGCATTTACAGCGCGGCGTTGAAAAAGCAGCTGCTGCCCACGGGCCGGTACGAAACGATGCTCGCCACCGCGACCCGGCTCAACACTCCCGGCACGGCGCTCGGGCCCATGAAAGGCGTGCACGCGCTGACCGACGTCACTGGCTTCGGTCTGCTTGGACATTTGCTGGAGATCTGCCGCGCTTCCGCCGTCGGTGCCAAGATCCAATTCGAACGCGTGCCGCTATTGCCCGATGCGGCCGCGCTGGCTCGCACCGGCCTCGTCACCGGCGCGTCGAGCCGCAACTGGTCGAGTTATGGCCACGAGGTCGACGGCAATCTTGACACCACGGAGCGTGCGCTGCTCACCGATCCGCAGACTTCGGGTGGACTGTTGGTTGCATGTTCGCCCGACGCGGTCGACGACGTGTTGCGCGCGTTCCACGCCGATGGCTTCGATCGCGCAACGGTGATCGGCAGGATTATTGCCGGAGAGCCGCGCGTCGTCGTCGATGCCGGGCACGCGCTGCCGATCGCCGCTCGCGGGCAAGCGACCGCCGCATGAACGATCGCTTGCCGCTGCAGCAGGCGCATCGCGTTCGCGCTCCGACGCAAGCGCCGAAGCCGGTGTTGTCGATGTCCTCGAGCTATCGGAGGGTGCGCATCGCGACCGAGCAACTTGCGGCTCCTTTGTCGGCGGAGGATTGCGCGATTCAGTCCATGCCCGATGCCAGTCCGGTCAAGTGGCATCTTGCGCATACGAGCTGGTTCTTCGAGACATTCGTTCTCAAGCCGCATTTGCCCGCGTACCGGCTGTTTCATCCATCGTTTCGGGTGCTGTTCAACTCCTACTACAACGGTATCGGCGACAAGCATCCGCGCCCCCGGCGCGGTTTGTTGTCGCGGCCGTCGCTCGAAGAGGTCCATGCCTACCGGTTGCACATCGATGCGGCCATGGCGGAGCTCATGGACCGCCGCACGCTCCCATCGACCATCAGCGCATTGGTCGAACTGGGCTTGAATCACGAGCAGCAGCATCAGGAATTGATCCTCACCGATGTCTTGCATCTGCTTTCGTGCAATCCGCTGAAACCTGCGTATGAGCCGTCGATCGCGGCGGCGGATGCCCCGATCGCCGACGCGCCGCCCCTGACGTGGATAGAATTTGGCGAAGGCATTGTCGACACCGGTCACGACGGCAGCCAGTTCGCATTCGACAACGAGTCGCCTCGTCATCGGCAATACCTCAATGGATTTTCGCTCGCGAGCCGCGAGGTGACCAATGGTGAATATCTCGCCTTCATCGACGACGCGGGGTACCGACGGCCGGAATTGTGGCTCTCCGAAGGTTGGGACTGGCTGGCGGCGAACTCGATCGACGCGCCGCTCTACTGGCAGCGCGACGGACGCAGCTGGCTCAAATTCGGTCTGCACGGACTCCGCGCGGTAGAAGCCAGCGCTCCTGTGTGTCACGTAAGCTTGTTCGAAGCGGATGCCTACGCCCGCTGGGCCGGCGCACGGCTGCCGAGCGAGGGCGAATGGGAAGTCGCCGCATCCGGACGTCCGGTCGAGGGCAATTTCATCGAATCCGGATCGCTTGAACCGACGGCTGCTAATGCTGCAACCGCCACGCTGTCGCAGCTCTTCGGCGACGTCTGGGAGTGGACACGAAGCGCTTACGCGCCCTACCCCGGCTATCGTCCGGCGGCCGGCGCAATCGGGGAATACAACGGCAAGTTTATGTGCAACCAGTACGTTCTTCGCGGTGGCTCATGCGTTTCACCTGCGTCTCATCTTCGCGCGACCTACCGCAACTTTTTCCCCGCTGCGGCCCGCTGGCAATTCACCGGAATTCGGCTGGCTCGCGATTCCGGTTAGCCGCCCAGCGGTCTAGCTGGCGTAGAAGACCGCGAAATCTCCGGCGTCGTCCTGCCATACGCGCAGCTCGGTAAATCCCGCACTGGCTAGCAGATCCGCGAATTCGCCGGGATGGTATTTGTACGAATTCTCGGTGTGGATGCGCTCGCCTTCAACGAACACACGCTCACGGCCGCCGACGCGCACGCGCTGCAAGTGACGCGATTCTAGATGCATTTCCACGCGCCCCTTGATCGGTTCGTAAAACGCGACATGAGCGAAACCCGCTGGCTTGAAGTCGCAATCGGCGAGGACGTTGACGTGATTGAGCACGTTCAAATTGAATGCCGCGGTAACGCCGAGTGTGTCGTTATACGCAGCGTCGAGACGCGCCTTGTCCTTCTTGGTATCGACTCCGATCAGAAGACCGCTCTCGGGCCCACACAGATCGCGCACCCGACGCAGGAGGCTGAGAGCTTCGTCCGGCGTGAAATTGCCGATGCTCGATCCCGGATAAAAGAAGGTGACCGGGCCGGCGTCGATGGCTCCGCCCAGATCTAAGCGGCGCGAAAAATCCGTCACCACTCCCATGAACTCCACTCGGGGAAACACGGGCGTAAGCCGCGACAGCGCGGGCCCGATGGCCGCCTCGGCGATGTCCACCGCGACATAGCGGCGCGCATGCAGCGCAGGAAGAAGAAGCGCCGCTTTGGCACAATCTCCTGCGCCGAGGTCGACGAATTGGCGACCGGTTCCCACCGCCTGAACGATGGAATCGCGATGCGTTGTGAGAATTGCGCGCTCGGTACGCGTCGGATAGTACTCCGGCAACGAACAGATCGCCTCGAACAAGGTGCAACCGATATCGTCGTAGAAATACTTGGGCGAAATGACCGCCGGAGCGGCAAACAGCCCGGCAACAAGCGCCCTTCGCTCATCGTCAGGATCGGCGTGGGCGTTGCGGCGGTCGAGCAGGCGGACGCGGGCGGGCGGCGAGTGCTCGGTGACGGTATGCAGTGCGGTGGCCGGCTTGGACATCAACGCTCCGTCAAATGTCGATCTCGTGTTGTCGAAAAAGTGCAGAAAACCTTACGGCGCTGGCCAACGTGCGGCGTCTGCCGCACAATTCTCGCTGCCGACGCGGCAACATGCGCGATCCCGACAGCGCCGGCTGACCGCTTCTTTGTGACCCAGCCGCCTCCCATCCGTTCCACTTTGGCTGCCGGAAATCTCGGCTTGTATGACGTCGGTAATTTTTTCCTGACCACCGGACGCGCCGCGCTTCCGCTTGGCAGCGTTATACCTCAAGCGCTCTGGTATTTCGAGGACGAACCCATCGCGATCGCCCGAGCCGGTCTCCCGATCGCTGGATTCACGCGCGACGCGAGCGCGACCAAAGATGTCGCGGCATGGGCCGCCCAGCGTTCGACTGCGATGCCATTGGAATATCCCTCGCTGATCTGGATCGCGGCGCCCGAAGTGATTCGTGGCGCGAGGCTTGTCGCGAACGGTACCCGCATCGAAGCGAACGGCAACACATGGGCTTTCGACGTGGTTCCTAAAATCGCGCTCAACCGATCCTACTATGACCAGACGTCGATCGCTTTTCTTGGGATGCAGCCGCTCACGATACGCGGCTGGTTGCAGCAAGAAACGTTTGTCGCACGGACGATCTGGCCCGAGGCTTTCAGGCTCGACGACTGCGCACCGTCCCGGCACGTCGATGCGACTGCACAAGGCATTCGAAGGCTGGTCCGGGAAGAGTCGGCCGGCGGCGCGCGAAGCGCGTTTGCGGCCATGACCCTGTGGGAGCGCGAGCCCGGCGCAGCGAGGCGCTGGGAGGGAAAGCCCGTTCTCGCCGCCATGCTCAACGGCGCGCAGGGTGACGATGACGAAGCGCATGGGGGCCACTTCGCGATGGTCACGGGCCGCGTCGGTCCGGAGGGCGCCATTGGCGACTGGCTGGCAGATAATTTCTACACCCTTGACGCATTCAGCGAAAAAGGCATTGTCGCGGCGGTAGTGCCGCTCGACAATTATTTGGCCGATCTCAACAGCGGCCAGGCGTGGTACCGGCCGTCGTATCTGATCGTTGCCATTCTCAAGGACGAACGCACGGCGAGCCGGATTCAGGGTGCGCTTTGCCGCGTCTATAACCAGTTCTATCGTCACCAGCTCCCCTACGACCATGCCACGATGAACTGCGCGAGCATCAGCATCGACGTGCTGCGGGCGATCGGATGGGACGTGCGCTCACGCGGGCCGACCAATCGGCTGCTGGCGGCGCTCGGGCTGCCCTATTTCGCGCTTCGGGACAGGAGCCTGGCCAAGGCGGCGAAGACTTTCAACTATCTGACCGAGGACCGGACCCGGCTTTTTCCGGCGATTGCCTTCGAGGAGATCGGTGCGGACCTGCTCCGCCTGGCGCGCCGGGAGCCGGCACGGCGGGCCTCCCCGTTTGAAGCATTGCTGGCGGAAGATATCGAAGCATTGGTCTTCCTGCGGGTGCCGCAACTCCCGTCCAGCCGCGCATGGGGGGACTCCCCCATCGTGTGCCCGAGCGGCCGTTTCCGGCGGCCCTGCGCGACCCCGACTTGCACCCGACGATGCCTCGGAGGGGGCAGCGCGCGCTGGCCTTATGGGCCGCAACGCTGATCGCGGTTCCGTGGATCGCTTGGCGCTTGCTTCGGCAAAAGGGGCGGAAGACGAAATAGGTGCAGCGCGTTCGCTCCGTTACTGCATGAACCAGCCGTGACTGACGACCAGCGACTGGCCAGTCAGCGCATTCGACGGGAACGATGCGAAAAGAAGAGCGACCTCGGCAACGTCCGCGACGGTCGTGAATTCTCCGTCGACGGTGTCCTTGAGCATCACTTTCTTGACCACATCTTGTTCGCTGATGCCCAGCGTTTTCGCCTGCTGGGGAATCTGTTTTTCGACCAGCGGCGTACGCACGAAGCCGGGACAGATAACGTTGGCGCGCACGCCGTGCTTGGCCCCTTCCTTGGCGACTCCCTTCGCCAGGCCGATCAGCCCATGCTTGGCGGTGACGTAAGGAGCCTTGAGCACCGACGCCTCCTTAGAATGCACCGAACCCATGTAGATGATGCTGCCGCCGCGGCCCGACCCGTACATACGCGGTAGGCACGCGCGCGTGGTCAGAAATGCGCCGTCGAGGTGGATGGCGAGCATCTTTTTCCATTCCGCGTAGCTGAACTCCTCGAGCGGATGCACGATCTGAATGCCGGCGTTGCTGACCAGCACATCGACGCCACCAAATGCTGCGACCACCGCGGCGACGCCGTCGTTGACTGCCTGCTCGCTGGTGACATCCATCGCGATTCCGAGCGCCTGGCCGCCTGCTGCCCGGATCTCGCCCGCCGCAGCGTCGGCGGCGCCCTTGTCGAGATCGGCGACCGCGACCCTGGCCCCTTCACGCGCGTACGTTAACGCGATCTCCTTGCCGATGCCGCTTGCTGCGCCGGTCACGATCGCTACCTTGTCCTTGAGCCTCATCGGAATTCTCCAAATAGGTCGGCAGGCGCGATAGTTTGCAGTAGATAAATTGTCGCTGCCGCGGTTGAAATCATGTTTAATGGACCGCGCCGAGCGATACCCGGGCGTCTTGCGGTCGATGAGCGCGAAGCCCGGTGACCCGGTCAGATCCCTGCCCGGACTGCGCGCGTCGGATCATATCATCGACGCTCGGAGCATCAGCGAGTCGACTCCTTGCACCGGGTAGAATGGCCGCCGAAGCGCCCTCCGCGATGTCCGCGCCGGCTCGCGCGATCCCATTTCTTTCACGCGATCTAAAAACCGGACGCGAGACTTTAAGTGCCCGAGCTCCTCTACGATCAGAAATTCTGGTTGAACGCTTTCTTCGCCGCGGAATGGGCGCTGCGGCTGGCGATGATCGTCATCGTGCCTTTCCGCCGCTCGCCCGATGCGGCGAAGGGATGGCTGCTGTTGATATTTTTCGAGCCCGTCGCCGGCCTGATCCTCTATCTCCTGATCGGACGTCCGACGCTGCCCGTCTGGCGCCTGGTGCGGCACGCCGACTTCGAAGCCCTGGCCAAGCCTGCCTACGAGCGGCTGGCGAGGGACGCGAATATTTTCCATCCGGACGTCAGTCCCGAGCTGCGGCACGCGGTGACGCTGGCCGAGAATCTCGGCGATTTTCCAATTCTCGGCGGAAATTCCGCCGAAGTGCTCGCCGACTACCAGGTTACGGTCGACCGTCTGATCGCCGACATCGACATGGCGTGCGACCACGTTCACCTTTTGTTCTACATCATCGCCGATGACGCCACTGCCGGGCGCGTGGTCGCCGCGCTGGAGCGCGCGGTCGAGCGAGGCGTTGCATGCCGCGTGCTGGCGGATTCTCTCGGGTCGCGTCCGGAATTCCAGCGCATGCTGCCGCGGCTGCTCCGCGCCGGGATTCTGGCCGAGGAAACCATGCGGGTGGGATTTTTTCGGAGACACACCGGCCGCATAGACTTGCGCAACCACCGCAAGATCGCCGTCATCGACGGCGACATCGGCTACATCGGGTCGCAAAACCTGATCGATTCGACCTTCAAGCGCGGGCTCACCTACGAGGAGCTCAACGTCCGGCTCTGCGGGCCGATCGTCCTCGAGCTCCAGGCAGTTTTCGCTGACGATTGGTATGTCGAGGTGGACGAATTTCTTGGCGAGGCGCGCTACTTTCCCGACGCTCGGATCGCCGGCGACGTTCCGGCGCAGGCCATGCCGAGCGGACCCGGTTATCCGCGCGAGAACAACCAACGGCTGGTGGTGTCGCTGATCCACGCGGCGACGGAGCGGATCGTAATCACCATGCCTTATCTGATACCGGACGGAGCCCTGCTGCAGGCGCTGCAAACGTCGGTGCTGCGTGGGGTCGAGGTAACGCTCGTGGTGCCGCTGCAGATGGATCAGATCCTGGTCTGTCTGGGCCAGCGATCCTACTACGACGAGCTGCTGAGCTCGGGCGTGCGCATCTGCCGCTACGGCAAGCGTTTCCTGCATGCGAAACACATCACCATCGATGATCAAATCGCGTGGATCGGATCCTCGAACCTCGACATTCGCTCCTTTTCGCTCAACGCGGAAATCGTCGTCCTGCTCTACGACCGAGGCGCGTGCAAGCGCCTGGGGGAGGAACAGGCGCGTTATCTGCGCGACGGGGAGATGCTGACGCTGGCGGGCTGGCGACAACGTTCGCCGCCGCTCAAGGTGATCGAGAACCTGGCCCGGATGTTGAGCCCGTTGCTATAGTTGAGAACGCCTTGATCGCTGGCTTGGGAATAAATGAGCCTGGAAGCCGGTAGTACCGATCATGCCCCGATAGGCATGGATGGAGGTTCGATTGCCTGACGGCGATGCCCGATCGCGTTGCGCGGAGCTCGTGCTGCCGCACCTGAATTCGGCGTACAACCTTGCGCGCTGGCTGTCGCGCAACGATGCCGACGCCGAGGACATCGTGCAGGACGCGCTCGAGCGGGCGTTGAAATACGCGTCCGGGTTGCAGGGCACGAACGCCAAGGCCTGGTTTCTGACCATCGTACGGCACACCTGCTACGACTGGATCGGACGTAACCGGCCGGCAGAGCTCGTGCCCGGAGACGGCACCGATGCCATCGAGGCCGCCGCCGACCCGCGGCCGACGCCCGAAGAAACGGTGATCGCCGACGCCGATGCGCAGGCGCTGCTGCGAGCGATCGCGGCGCTGCCGGTGGGATTTCGCGAGGTGCTCCTGCTGCGCGAACAGGAAGACATGTCCTATCGCGACATTGCGCGCGTCATCGACATTCCGATTGGCACGGTGATGTCGCGGCTGGCACGGGCGCGTGGCTTGTTGCGACGATCGCCGCTGTTGCACTCGGTGCTTCCGCAATCGATGCGGACGGTGGGAAAATGAACCACAACATATTGGAAAATGATTGGTGGGCAATGAGGCGAGGTCGCAGATGAACTGCAATGAGGCCGCGCCGCTGCTGCCGACGTACGGCGACGGAGAGCTCGACCCGATGCAAAGCGCCGAGGTCGAAAAGCACCTGCTCACCTGCGCCGAATGCGCCGCGCGCCGCGACGAGCAGGTCGCGCTGAGCGCGCGCATCAAGCGCGACGTGCCCTATTTCGCGGCGCCACCCTCCCTGCGATCACGCATCGACGCCGTGCTTGCGGGCACACGCGGCACGTTGCGTTCGCGGCCGGTTTGGGATCGCTGGCGCTGGCTCGGTGCGGGCGCGCTTGCCGGAAGCATGGCGACGGTGTTGGCTTGGCTCATGGGCAGCGCCGTCCTCGAATGGCGCGACGGGACCGACCTCGCCGCCGAAGCCGTCGCCGACCACGTCCGCGCGACGCTGTCGAATCATCTCACCGATGTCGCCACATCGGATCGGCACACGGTCAAGCCGTGGCTCTCGGCGCGGCTCGACTATTCACCGCCAGTGCAGGATCTGAGCGGCGAGGGTTTCGCGCTGACCGGCGCCCGCGTTGACTACCTCGAAAAGCGCGCCGTCGCAACGCTGGTCTATCGCTACCGGGAACACGTCGTCGATGTGTTCGTGCGACCGGCAGCGGAAGGCACGGCGCGATCGCGGTCTCCTGTAAGCACGGTGCGCGGCTTCAATGTCGTGCGTGCAAGTGGCGCCGGAATGGATTGGCTGGCAGTCTCCGACACGAGCGCCGACGCATTGACGGCATTTGTCGCCCGGCTAGCCCGTGGTGACGCGGCGCCGTGAAGTGTCGAATGCATCGTTGTCGTCGATGGTATATTGACTGACAATCCCCGGGGCTACGGCTTAGTGGCCTTGCTACATTGCGGGTTCGCCCAAGTCGACAGATGAAGGAGAGGGATGAGAGCCACGGACGGCATCAAGCGGCTCCTCTGCCTTGCGATCTGGGTGCTGATTTGGACTCTGGCGTATGGTGCTTCGTTCGACGGCGAATCACGTAGTTATGCGGTCATTTCGCTCATTGGCGACAAGATAAGCATCGTCGGCCATGAATCGACCACGGGCAGCAACATGGATCAGAATCGGCAAGGGTCGATCGCGGTCGATGGTCGCGCGTTGGACAACATGGCCGTTCTTGCTGCAATCAATGCGATCAAACGTCTCGACGCGCGCGCGGCGACCGTGGCGCTCACCTCCAGCAATGCAACGCTCTACGAGCTGCAAAACGAACTCTTCGAACCCGAGGATCGATCCGTTGCACTCCTCGGAGCCGTCAAGGAATTGGTTCAGAGCCAAAACGCTACCCTTTGGTTCTGATCACCAAGCATCGAGGCAATGCGGCGCTCCGTCGCGCAAAAGAGTACGTGGGCAGCGGCAAGATCGAAGGCGTCGGGTTTTACCTGGACGCCGGCTTGGACGTCGATTCTCCCCGAGGTTTGGCCATGCACACACGACGTGGATTCCTGGCGCCGTTTGCCTATATCAAGGTCACGCTGGTCGACGCAAAGACCATGGGGGTCATCCGCGAGCAGACTGTAGAAGAGACCACGACGGTGTCGACAGCGCGCGCCGAGGGGGGAAGCCACAATCCGGGGGACGTGCTCACCTCGGCGCAGAAGGCAGCCGTGCTGCAGGCCATGATCCGCAAAGCGATCGCACGCGCGATGCCGGCGGTACTCGGAATAAAATAATCCTCCGGCACGCTGGGCCGCTTTGGGACAGCGAGTCACCTGTGCCGGTCACTACTCGGCCGTTCCCTCACCGATGCCTGCGCTTCGGCGCTCGATCTACGCCTGCGCTCCTTCGACCAAGTGCCCCTCGGCGCGCCAGCGGACCATGCCGCCCGCGAGGTTCGCCACATCGCCGAAGCCGGCCTTTTGCAGCAGCAAAGCCGCCTGAGCCGAGCGCGCGCCCGAGCGACACACGGTGACGACGGGCCGATCGCGCGACAGCTCGTCGCTGCGTTTCGGCAATTCGGCGAGGGGCATCAGCCTCGCTCCGCGAATGCGCCCGAGCGGGCCGTCGAACTCGTCCCGCTCGCGAACGTCGACGATCTGCAATCGCGATGAGCATTCCTCCAGCGCGTCCGGCTGGATTTCCCAGAAGCCGGCGAAGGTGAAGGTCAGCGGCGCCCAGGAGGGCTCTGGTGGAAGCGCCGCGTCGGACTCCGGACGGCCGCATCGCAAATTTGCGGGCACCGCAATGTCGATAAGCTTGGGATGCGGCAGTCCGAGGTTGTCCATGTAGCCAACGAAATCCGCCTCGCCGATCGCGCCCCCCAAGCGCGGATTGAAGCGCCGCTCTTCTGCGACGCTGGTCACCGTGAGGCCGCGATAGTCGTGCGCTGGATAGAGCAGGCAGTTTGGCGGCAGCGTAAGAATCCTGTCATGCACCGAATGGAACATTGCGTGCGCATCACCCTGCTGGAAGTCGGTGCGGCCGCTGCCGCGGATCAGCAGGCAATCGCCGGTGAAGGCCATGCTCGAATCGTCGAGCACAAAAGTGAGGCAGCTGTGATGACGATCGCCGAAGCTCGCGCGATCGCCCTCCGCGAGGTAGCGATCGGCACCTTCCGCGCCGCTGGCGGCGGCGACCATGATGGCGCTCCCGAACTGGCGCTTGAGTAGCCACGCGCCGGTCACATGGTCAGCGTGCACATGCGTCTCGAGCGAGGCTTTGAGCGTGAGATCCAGTTCGCGCAGTAGCGCCGCGTCGCGGCGGACGTGCTCGAACACCGGATCGATCAGCACGGCCTCACGCGAGCGTCGCTCGCCCAGCAGGTATGAGTAGGTCGCAGATTGCGGATCGAACATTTGGCGGAAGATCAGCATCGTGGCTATGGCCTGTTTGCGTCCGGTATCGCGGAATCGGTGCGCGTACGGTGACGGTCGATCAGCGCGAAGGCGCCCATGCCGAGCAACATCGCCACGACGAATACCGCCCCCTTCGCATAGCCCGCGCCAAGTGCGACGATCGCCGGGCCGGGGCAAAATCCGGCGAGTCCCCAGCCGATGCCGAACACGAGGCTGCCACCAATGAGCCGGGCATCGACGGTCCGCTGCGAGGGCAATTGCATCGGCAATCCCAGCGCACTCATGGTTCGGCGGCGGGCGAGCGCGAACGCGACGAGCCCCACGGCGATCGCGCCGACCATGACCAGCGCCAGCGATGGATCCCACGTTCCGGCAATGTCGAGAAATCCGAGGATCTTGGCCGGATTGACCATGCCGGCGATGATCAGGCCGAGTCCGAATACCAAGCCTGCGACGAAGGCGAAGAGCGTTGCCATAGAGTGCTCTAGGCTGGAATCACGTGGCGGACGACGCAAACGGTAACGAAACCCGCCGCCATGAACGCAAGCGTCGCGGCCAGCGAGCGCGGCGACAGGCGCGACAGTCCACAGACACCGTGGCCGCTGGTGCATCCACCGGCGAAACGCGTTCCGATTCCGACCAGCAATCCAGCCACGATCAAAACGGGATAGCTCGCGGCAATCGTTGCGGATGGAAATGCGGCGACCATCGCATAGACCATGGGCGCAAGGAGGAGTCCGGCGATGAACGCGAGCCGCCATGCGAAGTCGTCTGCTCGCGGGCGTAGCATCCCGCCGACAATCCCGCTGATCCCCGCCACGCGTCCGTTGACGAGCACGAGCAGCGCGGCCGCGAGGCCAATGACGGCTCCGCCGATCGCGGCTGACCAAGGGGTGAAGTTGATCCAGTCGATGCTCATGGCGGACGCCTCACCGGTGCTTGAAATCGGGTTTGCGCTTGCCGACGAACGCGCGCATGCCTTCCTTCTGGTCTTCCAATGCAAACGTCGAGTGAAACTCGCGCCGCTCGAACAGCAAGCCGTCCGAGAGCGACGACTCGTAGGCGCGGTTGATCGCCTCCTTGATCTTGAGCACCACGGGCAGTGAAAAGCCGGCGATTCGAGTCGCAACCGCAAGCGCTTCGTCGAACAGCTTGTCCGCGGGAACGACCCGCGCGACCAGGCCGGAGCGCTCCGCCTCGGCCGCGTCGATCATGCGTCCGGTCAAGCACCAGTCCATCGCCTTGGCTTTGCCGATGGCGCGCGGCAGGCGCTGCGTGCCACCCATCCCCGGCATGGTGCCGATGGTGATCTCCGGCTGGCCGAATTTCGCCGTGTCCGCCGCGATGATGATGTCGCACATCATCGCCAGCTCGCAGCCGCCGCCGAGCGCATAACCGGCGACCGCCGCGATCACCGGCTTGCGGATCTGCTTCACCGATTCCCAGCGCATGATGTAGTTGTCGGCGTAGACCTTCTGGTAGTCCCACTCGGCCATCGCGCCGATGTCCGCACCGGCGGCAAACGCCTTGTCGTTGCCGGTGAGCACGATCGCACCGATGCTCGGATCGGAATCGAACGCGCCGACCGCGACGCCCAGCTCCGCGGCGAGCGCATCGTTGAGCGCGTTCATGCGCTGCGGCCGATTCAGACGAACGATGCCGACGCGGCCCTGGGTCTCGACGAGGATGTTTTCGTAGGATGGATTCATGGCGATTCCGGCGATAGCTAGCGCTGGTTGGGCGTGAAGTTCTTCGGCAATCCCTCCCAGCATCGAAAATACTCATGCTGGAGCTGCGCCGATTCCAGCGCGAAGCGGGTTGGCCGGATGACCGCACGTGTTTCGAACATGATCGCCATGGTGTCCGAGATTTGTTGCGCCTTCGATGGGTCTGCTCTCGATGCGCGCTCGAAAGTCTCCGCGTCGGGTCCGTGCCCGCTCATGCAGTTGTGCAGGCTCGCCCCGCCGGGCAGAAATCCCTCCGCCTTGGCGTCGTATGTGCCGTGGATCAGGCCCATGAACTCGCTGGCGACATTGCGATGGAACCACGGCGGCCGGAAGGTGTGCTCCATGACCAGCCAGCGCGGCGGAAAGATGACGAAATCGAGATTGTCCACGCCGGGTGTATCGCTCTGCGATTGCAGGACCAGGAAAATCGACGGGTCGGGATGATCATAACTGACCGAGCCGAGCGTGTTGAAGCGCCGCAGATCGTATTTGTAGGGCGCATAGTTGCCGTGCCACGCCACCACGTCGAGGGGCGAATGGGCGACCTTCGCCGTCCAGAGATTGCCCATGAACTCCTCGTACCACGCGAGCGGCGTCAGGAAGTCGCGGGGATTGGCCAGTCCGTTGGAGCCTATCGGCCCCAGGTCGGGCAGCCGCAGCAACGCGCCGTAATTCTCGCAGACGTAGCCGCGCGCGGTAGGGTCGAGCAGCTCGACGCGGAAGCGGATTCCGCGCGGGATGACGACGATTTCCTCCGGCTCGACGTCGATGCGTCCGAGCTCGGTTGCACAACGCAGGCGTCCCTCCTGCGGGACGATGAGCAGCTCGCCGTCGGCATCGTAGAAAAAACGATCGCTCATCGACGTGTTTGCGGTGTACATGTGGATGCCGCAGCCGCTCTGCGCCGCGGGATCGCCGTTGCCGGCCATGGTGACGAGTCCGTCGACAAAATCGGTTGCGGACTGCGGCAGCGGCAGCGGATCCCAGCGCAGCTGATTCGGCGGCGTGCGCTCGTCGTCGAATCGGCTCACGATGCGCGCATTCTCGAGCTGGCGAAACGGTTGATGCATCGCGGCCGGCCGAATTCGGTACAGCCACGAGCGGCGGTTGGCGCCACGGGGCGCGGTGAAGGCTGTTCCCGAGAACTGTTCCGCATAGAGCCCGTACGGAGCGCGTTGCGGCGAGTTCTGCGCGGCGGGGAGCGCACCGGGCAAGGCTTCGGTCGCGAATTCGTTGCCGAAGCCGGACTGGTAGTGGAGTGCCGCGCTTTGCTCGGCGCGGGGCGCCTTTTCGCCTTGCCGATGGGTGGATCTTGTTGCCATGCCGCTCCTACCTGATATTTCTGACGTCAACTGAGGTCAACCGAGTCAAGTGAAGTCGCCTGAGCTCAACCTCGCGTGCCATCAGACTGGTCCGGCTCGATGTCCTGTCGTGCCGCTCGCATGGCCTCCCGCAATATCACAGGATCGCCCACATGGTTGGCGAGCAACAGGATCAGCTTGGCGTTGACCAACGCGCTTTGCTGCGCGGATAGATCACGGTGCATGTCGACGAGCTCCTGGTAGAAGTCGTCCGGTGCCTGAATGTTCGGCTGCGTATTGAGCAGCGTACCGGGGAGCGAATGCGCAATCATGCTGCCTCCATCGCCTCGACGTAAGCCTGGCCTGTCGCGCGCGCGATCGCCCCGCGCAGCGATTGCAGGTCGAAGCTGCGCCAGCGGGCGCACAGGTGCTGGTCCGGCCGGAACAGATAACACGTTCCGGGTTTTCCATCATAGCGTGCCGCCACCAGGCGCTCGCTGTCTTCGACCCTGGATGCCCCGGCGACGCTTTTGCCGCCGACCTGCACCACGTTGCACGAATTGGCATCGTTGGCTAACACCTCGACTGCGTCTGCCGGCACCGAGTTGTCGAACACCAGCAGCGTGAACCCTCCGTCCAGATAAGAGAGCAGCCAGACGCCGCGCGGCCCTTCGACTGGCGCATCGACCGCCGCCCCCCCAAGCGGCACCACGGAGGCAAACGCTTCTCCGGCACGGTCTTGGGTGCTGAGCACCGACGCTTCCAGGGTCGTCGGCAGCGACAGGCGGCCACTGTTGACGAGGCGCCGCGCGAACGCGTGATGCTTGGCGAGCAGCAGCGTGGCATCGCGAAATGCCCTGCTCGCTTCGCTCTTGGGCGTGATGAAGTCGGTGCTGCGCGTCGAGTGGCGGATGTTCTCATCGGCTGCGAAAGCACGCTCGGTGGCATAACTGTCGAGCAGCGATTCCGGCGCCTGTCCGGCCATTACCAGCTCCAGCTTCCAGATCAGATTGTCGACATCCTGGATGCCGCTGTTCGCGCCGCGCGCCCCGAACGGAGACACCAGATGCGCAGCGTCTCCCACGAACAACGCGCGGCCATGGCGAAACGAGCGCATGCGCCGGCACTGGAAGGTGTACACACTGGCCCATTCGATTTCGAATTCCGTGTTGTCCCCGAGCATCGCGCGCAAGCGCGGCATGATCTTCTCCGGCTTCTTTTCCTCCTCGGGATCGGCATCGGGACCGAGCTGAAAATCGACGCGCCAGACATTGTCCGCCTGCCGGTGCAACAACGCGGACTGATGGCGGTGAAACGGAGGATCGAACCAGAACCACCGTTCAGTCGGAAAATCCGAGTGCATCAGGACGTCGGCGATCAGAAAGCGGTCGCGGAACGCCTGCCCCTCGCTTTCAAGTCCGAGCATGCCCCGGACCGGGCTGCGCGCGCCGTCGGCGACGATCAGCCAATCGGCAAGGATGGTGTATTCCCCCTCGGGCGCGACCACGCGGATGGCGACATGATCGGAGCGCGGCGTCACGCCGACCACCTTGTTGTGCCAGCGCAGCTCGGTCTGAGGCAGGCCCAAGCAGCGCTCGACCAGAATCTGCTCGACCCAGTATTGCTGCAGATTGATGAACGCGGGGCGCCGGTGACCCGCTTCCGGCAGCAGGTCGAATTGGTAGATCTGCTCGTCCCTGAAAAAGACCCTGCCGACGTTCCACTCCACGCCCTTGCCGACAATGCAATCGCCGCATCCCAGCCGGTCGAAAATCTCCAGCGTGCGCTTGGCCCAGCAGATGGCGCGCGAACCGACGCTGACGGTATTGTCTTCGTCGAGCACTATCACGTCGATGCCGCGTTGCGCGAGATCGATCGCCGCGCAAAGGCCGACCGGGCCGGCGCCGGCAACGACGACGGGCCAATGATGAGGCGGGCCGCTTAACTCTATCGGCGCCGCGCAGGAATAGATCGGATTGAGGTACGTCTTCACCGGACAAAGAGCTCGGTCTAGCCTTCCAGCGATTCCCACATCGCCTTGTCGCGCTCCGCGGTCCAGATGCGCGGATCTCGGTATTGCGTCGCTTCGTCGTACGCTCGCGTCACATCGAAGGGCAGGCAGTGGTCGAAAATGACCCATTGCCCGAACTTCGGCTTGAGGACTGCATAGGTTTCCTTGTACACGGTGCGCAGATCGTTTCCGGCCGCCGCGCTTCGCTTCACGACGTCGAACATTTCGCTGACGAATGAGCGCGTACCCTCGATACCCGCCTTGACCTGCACCGGATTCATCAATGATGCGCCCCGTCCCGGCACGAGCTTCAAAGGCTCGAGGTCGGCGACGGCATCGAGCGTATGCGGCCAGTCGGTCAGATACGCGTCGCCGGTGTATGGCGTGGCACCGTACTCCACCAGGTCGCCGGAGAAAAGTATCCGCTCCTGTGGCAGCCATACCACGGTGTCGCCCTTGGTGTGCCCACGGCCGAGCTGCATGATCTCGACCTGGAGCTTGCCGAGCCACAGCGTCAGGTGTTTTTCGAACACCAGCGTCGGCCATGTCAGGCCGGGAACGGACTCGACCGCACGAAAAAGCCGCGGAAAACGCTCGATCTCGCTTTTCATGTCAGCCTCGCCGCGCTCGACGATCAGCTCATAGGTATCGCGGCTGGCGATGATGTGTTCGGGCTTGTACCCGGATGCGCCGAGGACCCGCACCGCGTGGTAGTGCGAGAGGACGACATATTTGATCGGCTTGCTGGTCACCTCGCGGATGCGCCGAACGACATCCTGGGCCATGACCGGCGTGGCCTGGGTATCGATCACCATCACCGCGTCATCGCCGATGACGATGCCGGTGTTCGGGTCGCCTTCCGCGGTGTAGGCATAGGCGTGATCGGACAGCTTGTCGAAGCTGATCGTCTTTTCTTCGAGATCGGCTTGCGAAGCGAACTTCTTGTCGCTCATCGATGCACTCCCGTGTTGACGAGTCGCTTGCACAGTAGCAATCAAAATCTTGAGCGTCAAACGTGCGTCCGCGGTCGCTAGCCGCGATGCATCAGTCGGGATACAGGCCGCGCATTCTGGCGTGCAGCCGCGAAAGACCGAGCAGCGCATCGAGCTGCGGGGTTCGCTCGCCGACGAGCTGCCCGATTTCGCGCGCCGCGGACAACAGAACGTCGATCTCGACGGGCTTGCCAGCTTCGACGTCCTGCAGCATCGAGGTCTTGAACGCGCCAAGCTTTCGCGTCACGGCGTTGCGATCCTCGCCGCTTTGCTCGATCGGACAGCCGATTCTTGCGCCGATGGCCGCCGCCTCGCGCATCACCTCCAGGCAAAACCCGTTGACCAGAGCATCGTCGAGAACCCGGTCGACAGTTGCGCCGGTGAGCGCCGAGACCGGGTTCATGGTCATGTTTCCCCATAACTTGTACCAAACGTCACGCTGAATGCAGGCGGACACTTCCACATCGAAGCTTGCTCCGGCTAGCGTTTCCGCAAGCGTTCGCACCCGCGGCGAATCGCCGCCCTTATGGCCACTACTCGGCTCGCCGATGATCAGGCGATTGCCGACGTTGTGGCGCGTGAGTCCCGGTTCCGCGCTCGCGCACGACGCATGCACGACGCAGCC
The DNA here is from genome assembly GCA_005883655.1 of Betaproteobacteria bacterium. Classification (GTDB taxonomy): domain Bacteria; phylum Pseudomonadota; class Gammaproteobacteria; order Burkholderiales; family Casimicrobiaceae; genus PALSA-1003. Next base: position 19,711 of record VBDA01000439.1, read on the forward strand.
GACCACGTGATGGGCGGGAATCGCCGCAGCAATCGAACCGTCGGGATCGATCGACCTGAGCCGCATGCCTGCGTGCTCGCCACCAAATTCATGAAAGAACCACCACGGGACTCCATTCATGGCAGTCATTACCATGGTGTCGCGATCGAGCAGAGGCGAAATCGCCGCCGCGACGCTGGCCAGCGCCGGTCCCTTTACGGCGACCACAACGAGTTCCTGGAGCCCCAGCTCGCTCGGCTTTTCGGCGACGCGTGCCGGCATCGCAACCGTGTTGTCGCCTGTCCGCAAGCGCCATCCGTGTGCGCGCAGCGCGGCGGCGGTCGCTCCGCGTGCAACTGCCGCGACCTCGCAGCCACTCTGCGCCAGCCGCGTGCCGAGAAAACCACCGATGGCCCCGGCGCCAAAAATCGTGACCTTCATGATTTGA
>VBDA01000440.1 GCA_005883655.1 Betaproteobacteria bacterium
GTCGCGACTCCTGCCCACCCCGGGCCAGCTCCGCGCACATTTCGACATGGACCGTCATTTCGTCCAGGCTGCCTGGCCTGGTGATTTCGAGCATATAGTGGGGCGTAAGCTCCGGCTGTCTCAGGATCAGATCCTCCACCTGCGTGGGAAAAACATTGACACCCCGGATGATCAACATGTCATCGCAGCGACCGGTGATTTTTTCCATGCGCCGCATCGACCGCGCGCTCGGGGGCAGCAACCGTGTCAGGTCGCGCGTGCGGTAACGAATCATCGGCAGCGCTTCCTTGGTGAGCGAGGTGAAGACGAGCTCGCCTCTCTCACCCTCGGCGACCAACGCGCCCGTCTGCGGGTCGACGATCTCGGGATAGAAGTGATCTTCCCAGATCGTCAATCCGTCCTTGGTCTCGATGCACTCCTGCGCGACGCCGGGACCCATGATTTCCGACAGGCCGTAGATGTCGATGGCATCGATATCGAGCTTTGCTTCGATGGCTTGCCGCATCGCGGGCGTCCAGGGCTCGGCGCCGAAAATTCCGATCCGGAGCGACGTCTGCCGCGCATCGACGCGCTGCCTTTCCATTTCCTCGGTGATCGCCAGCATGTACGAAGGCGTCACCATGATGATGTCGGGCTTGAAATCGACGATCAGCTGCACTTGACGCTCGGTCATGCCGCCGGACATCGGGATCACCGTGCAGCCGAGCTTTTCGGCGCCGTAGTGGGCGCCCAGGCCCCCGGTGAACAGGCCGTAGCCGTACGCGACG
>VBDA01000441.1 GCA_005883655.1 Betaproteobacteria bacterium
GTCCAGTTGTCGTCGGTTGTCTCCCGAATGTGGTGCAGAAAATATTCGTAGGCCTGAAAAAGCGACTGGCTAAGCCGAAACGCGGAATGCCAAGTCTTCCATTCGAATGAACCTATCTGACCATCCCCTTCAACATATTGGGTCAGTAATAACTCGATTACCGGCTTTGCCTGCCGCTCTAACGCAGGAAGCGCGTCGAGTTGGCTGATTTGGGGTTGGCCGTCTAGAATGAGCTGCCCGATCGTCTCGCAAAGTGCCTTCTGCGTCTCGAATGGGTCGGCTCGCACGAAAGGGAAAACGCCTTCGCCCGCCATCCCTTCGATCGGGTAATCGGGGGCGTCTGTTTCAACCGGCGACAATGCTGCGGACGAGTACACGACATCTCCATGGATGTGCCAACCTAGAACCATACGTAGCACAAGTTATGCCAATCGTTTGGCCGGCCATCGGGAAGAGCGGCTTGGATGCGGTGACGGCAGCGTACGCCGTGCGGCCAGCCATGCTGGTAGGTTTACTACAGTGCGCCGGCGGAATCAGAAACGGACCGTTCCTGACGCAGCTGGTTCGATCCAATCCGCCAACGCCTGCGCCATTTCGGCCATAACTTCCGAATCCTTGCGCCCCGTGCGCGCGGGTACGTGGAACGAATGATCGGCGTCCTGGAACAGCTTGAGCGAGGCGCGCGCACCGAGCTTTCCCACCACCGCTTGCAGGAGCCGCGAGTCCGCGAGCTGATCGCGAGTTCCCTGCATGAAGAGCATCGGGATTTGCACACCGAAGAGGTGCTCTCCGCGCTCGTCGGAGGGCCTCCCGGCAGGATGTAATGGAAATCCGAGGAACACCAGGCCGCGGACGCCCGGCAAGGGCGACGCTGCCTGCGCTTGCGAGGTCATCCGGCCACCGAAGGACTTCCCGCCCGCGAAAAGAGGAAGCTCCGGTACCAGACGCGACGCTTCCGCGACTGCCGCGCGGACAGTGGCTTGCGCAAGCTTGGGAGCATCCGGCCGTTTCGAGCCCTGCTCCATATACGGAAACTGATAGCGGAGCGTGGCGATACCATGCCCGGCGAGTGCGTCCGCCATGGACTGCATGAACGGATGCGTCATGCCCGCGCCGGCACCATGCGCCATGACATAGCAGGAGCGCGCATCGGGCGGCGTTTGCAGCAAACCGGAGACCCGATGCGTGTCGCCGACGGCTATCGTCGCAGGCTGCGGACTCGCCGTCCTCGATTGCGCTGCCCGAGGGCTCAAACGAAGACCAGTTTCTTGAATCCGCCGTAGATGAGACGCTTGCCGTCGAAAGGCGTCGACTTCGGATCCATCATGTCGGCCAGCCGCGGATCTTTCATGACCTTGGCGTTGACGCGATCGCGATGCGCGCGCGACTTGTACACGATCCAGGAGAACACCACGGTTTCGCCGGGCTTGAGCTTGACGCTGCGTGGGAACGACGTGATCTTTCCGACCTTTACGTCGTCGCTGACCCATTCCTTGTATTCGAGAGCGCCATATTCCTTCCATACCTTTCCTGCCTTCTGGGCCATGCGCCGATAAGCGGCCAGGTTTTTCCGCGGTACCGGTACTACAAAACCGTCAACGTAGCTCATCTCGACCTCCAGGTTAGTTGGACGGTTGCAAAGACTGTTCGCGTACTCCGTGTTCTTCGCGTCCTCAGGCCCCTCGGATCATCAGCCAGATGATGTCCAGCATGAGGGCGATGGTGGCCAGCCCGCCTACTGTGAAGAAGATCGTTCGCCATGGCTGCTTCCCCGCCAGATAGAAAATGGAGTGCAGGAGCCGCGCGCCGGTGAAGATTCCAAAGATGACTGTCCCGGTTCCGGCGCGGCCGCCGGCGAGCACGAACACCAGACCCAGGAAAAGGAAAGGGTAGATGCTGGCCTCGGCGTTGCTATGAGCGCGGAGCACGCGGGCGACCTTCGGCGGGTCGATCTCCGCGAGCGAGGCGCTGAATCTGATGGCATCCTCCTCGTTCATTGCGGTCCTGGTCTTGGCGCGCGCCGCGCCACTGTACCCCCACAGGAAAAGCAGGTTGGCGCAGAGAACCAGACAGGTGATCGCGTAGGCGAGAAAGGTGGAATTGTTCAGCCAATTGTTCATGCAGGCTCCGTTATCATGATCATTTGCTGGCCATGCCGCCGTTGACCATCCATGGCGCGCCGAAGCGGTCGACCAGCATGCCGAAAGCTTCGGCCCAGAACGTCTTCGCCATCGGCATGGTTATCTTGCCGCCTTCCGCCAAGGCTGCAAACATTCGCTGGGCTTCGGCTGCCGCCGGGTAGTTCAGCGATAGCGAGAATCCTTTCATCCCTTCGTACGGATGGCCGACCATCGAATCGGATGCCATCAGGACGCGGCCGTCGAGCTCGAGGCGTGCGTGCATGATCCGATTGGCGCTGCCGGGCGGCGTTTGAGCTGCCATTGGGGAATCCCCGTGCGTCATCAGTTGGAGCTTGCCGCCCAGCGTGCGCTCGTAGAAGCGCATCGCGTCGGCGCAATTGCCGTCGAAGAAAAGGTAGCTATCCAGTTGAAGCATCGCAATTCCTTTCAAGATGTTGTTGGAAGTTGCTGTTCGTCTTTCATATTGCTCGCTACAACAACGCGCAACGGCTCGCCGAAGCCTTCGGCTAGCCGTCGCGGCGCCCGACTAATGTTTGGCGTTCCTCGCCATCTGAGCCCCCACGCGCTCCTCTTGGGCTCTGAGCTCGGGCGTGAACTCGGCACCGAAATCCGACGCCTCGAACACCTGGCGAATCTCGATCTCGGAATCCCCCTCGAGTGGATTCGGGCAGCGCTTGACCCATTCGATCGCCTCTTCCAAAGATTTCGTCTGGAACAGCCAGTAGCCGGCTATCAGCTCTTTGGTCTCGGTGAAGGGCCCGTCGATCACGGTGCGCTTCGCTCCGGAAAACCTCACCCGCGCACCCTTCGAGCTCGGCTGCAGTCCTTCCATGCCGAGCAGCACGCCTGCCTTCACCAACTCTTCGTTGTACTTGCCCATGTCCGTAAGCAGCTTCTCGCTTGGCATGACGCCCGCTTCGGTATTCTTGTCGGCCCTGACGATAATCATGAATCGCATGGTCATATCTCCTTTAGGTTTAGGGTTAAGAGCCGGGCTCTCCGGCCGTTTCGGCCACGTTAAGCTTGGCTGCACTGATAGTCGAACGAGAGACAGCGAGATCGACAGCTCCAATTATCTTTTTGGGGTTTACTGGATATCCATCATCGGCATCGGCACGGGTGAAACGGACCCGCGCTGCTAACTTGGTTCGGATCACCTTCAGTCCGAAGCAAGTTTTCTTGGCGCCAAAGGCTTGGTTGCGGGCCCGTGAATAACCTGGCCGTCGTACGAAAACATCGACCCGTGACACGGACAATCCCAGGTAAGCGATGCGTTATTCCAGGTGACGATGCAGCCCATGTGCGTGCACGAGGCGGAAACCACGTGGCGCTTGCCATCAACGGATTTGAACACCGCAATTTTCTCTTTTCCTCGCTTGATGACGCCACCCTGTCCCACGGGTATCGCGTCGACGCTCCGCGTCAGCGATTTGGACTCTCCGCCCTGATTGAAATGTTTTGGCGCCGATCGCGCCGGATCGTACAGCGCGCTCCAGGGGTTTGCGCGGCCCCGGATCTGGTCGGCAATCGTCATGCCGGCTGCGGTTCCGTTGCTGATGCCCCAGCCGTTGAAGCCGGTCGCCACATACAGGCCGGGTGCCTTAGGTAGGGATTCACCGACAAATGGCACGCGGTCCGGTGAGTCGTAATCCTCGTTGACCCAGCGCCATGCGACATCGCCGGCGGGGACATTGCCGCGAACCCATCGTTCGAGCTGACGAAATCGCCTGGCGACGTCGCCATCCTGCCCGGTCTTGAACTTCGAACCGAGAATGACGAGCAGCGGACCCTCGGCATCGCGTCCCATGCGCAAGGAGTGCGTAGGACGATCGATGTCTATGAACATGCCGTCGATCGATTGGCCTGGCGTGGCACGAAACGCCATCACGATATGACATCGCGGCTGCGTCAGCTCGTCGAAATGAATCGGTCCCGCGATAGGCAGATTCGTGGCCAGGACAACGTGCTCCGTATCGATGTGGTGCCGCCCCGCAGTGACCCGCCAACGCTTGCGCGGTTTGACGCTTGTCACGCGAGTATCCTCGAATATGCGGCCGCCACTGTCTTTTACCGCGGCTGCGAGGCCAACGAGATACTGCGCGGGGTTGAACTGCGCCTGATCTGGAAAGCGCAATGCACCGGCGGTGGCGAACGGCAGCGGAGCCGATCGGAGCACCTCTGCCTGCAAGCCGAGGCTTCGCGCCGCCGCGGCCTCGGCTTCGATACTCGTCCGGCGCATTGCTTTGCAGGTGTACGCGTACGCGTCTTTGCGTTCAAGATCGCACGCGATATGGGCATCGCCGATCCATTGGCAGATCCGCGCGACAGCGGTCTGGTTGGCGTCCGCATACAAGCGGGCGAGGTCAACACCGAATTTCCGGATCAGGTGACCGTAGATAAGCGCGTGCTGGCTCGTTATTTTTGCTGTCGAGCGACCGGTGACCTGGCGTCCGATCTTTCGCGCTTCCAGTACCGTCACTGAAATACCCGCTCGCGCCAGGACATAGGCAGCGGAAAGGCCGACGATCCCGGCGCCGATGATCGCGACTTCGGTGTTGCCGGATTCCTGCAGGCATCGATACGCAGTCTCTGGCGCGCACGCGATCCAGCAGCATTCGGATCTGCCCGGCAGGTCCATCGATACGCGTCGACCGTTGTTAGCTGATGTTCGCATTGGGCCGCACTGTAGAGCAGCTCGCTCTCGAAGAGCGCGTTGTCGCCGACATTCCGCGGGACCACCACGTCGCGATACCCTGCGCGATCCGGTCCGCGAGCCCCGGCGGCAAGTCGGACGCGGCGACGCGAATAAGATTGCGTGGCGAGCTCGAACCGTGAAACCACTCGATCGCGACGAAATCGAATCCGAAAGAGCCGGCATGTCGGACGGGAAGACCGTTTCGTTCCAGTTCGCCGGACAGCGCGCCAGCCAAACTCCTGGCCTCGTCGATGTCCGGGTTTCCCATAGGCGAGAGCGTCAGATAAAGCCCGTGCTGGAAAACAGAGACGCACGGCGCCTCACCGCATGCAACCGAAAGCACGCTCGCCATGCGGCGGGTGTTGCGCATGATCGCGGCCACGCGCTCCCTGCTGCAGGACTCGTAATCCGCAAGGGCGGTGAAGGGCGGGAAGTGCGCCGGAATCGGCGCGCTGCCAAAAAGCCTTACCGTGTCGCGCATCTGATCGATCAGTTTCGTGACCCATGCGGGGCTTCCCCTTAGAACATCTCGATGAGGCGCGGCGACGACCACGGATCCGAGCCGTCCATATTCGATTCCGAGACAATCGAGTTTGGCGTGGCT
>VBDA01000442.1 GCA_005883655.1 Betaproteobacteria bacterium
AGCTAAGCGTGAACGAACACACTTCTAAGCAGTTCGATGTCGAAATGGAAGGCATACGCTCCGGCGTGCTGTCGATGGGCGGCCTGGTCGAGACGCAGATTGCGCGCGCGATTGCGGCGCTCAAGTCGTCCGACGTCGATCTGATCGACTCGGTCGCCGCCGACGAGCTGGCGATCAATCAGATGCAGGTCGATCTCGATCAGCAGTGCAGCCAGATCATCGCCAAGAGGCAGCCCGCGGCGATCGACCTGAGAATGGTGCTGACGGTGGTCAAGGTCGTCAACGAGCTGGAGCGGATTGGCGACGAGATCAAGAAAATCGCCTACAAGGCGCAACAGATGCAACGTCCCGAGCGCCTGTCCAATGTACGCTTCCACGAGATCACCCGCGCCGCCGAGCTTGCAGAGGACAACCTCCAGCTCGCGCTCGACGCCTTTGCCCGTCTCGACGTCAAAGCCGCCGCCCGGGTCATCAGCGCTGACGAGGCGATCGACGCCGCGTTCCTTTCGATTCTGCGCCAATTGATCAGCTACATGATGGAAGACCCGCGCACCATCACGCCGGCGCTGGAGATCGTTTTCATCGCCAAGTCGATCGAGCGCATCGGCGACCATGCCAAGAACATCGCTGAGAACGTCGTCCATGTGGTCAAGGGCAAGGATGTGCGTCACGCTTCCGCGGAGCAGATCCGGGCTGAGGTCGAAGAGTGAGCTCGCTTAAGGGTGTTGATCAGGAAGAAGCGATGAAACTCGGACGGCGGCCATGAGCACCTCGATCCTGGTCGTCGAGGACGAGCCCGCGATCCAGGAATTGCTGCGCCTGAATCTCGAGGACGCGGGCTTTACCGTTCACACGGTCGCCGACGCGGAGAGCGCGCAGGCGCAGATCAATGCCGCGCTGCCGGATCTGATTCTTCTCGACTGGATGCTGCCCGGACAATCGGGCCTCGCGTTTGCGCGCATCTTGCGCGGCGACGCGCGCACGCGAGAGCTCCCTATCATCATGGTGACCGCTCGAAGCGACGAAGCCGATCGGATCTCGGGGCTCGAGGCCTGGGTCGACGATTACGTGACCAAGCCGTTTTCGCCGCGCGAGCTCAAGGCGCGAATCAAGACCGTGCTGCGCCGCCGCGCACCGGAGTCGGCGCAGGTTTCGCTGACCGTCGGCGCTTTGACGCTGGATCCGATCACGCACCGGGTCACTGCTGATGGGTCGCCGGTCGAACTGGGCCCCACCGAATTCCGGCTGCTCAAGTTCTTCATGGCCCGCCCGGAGCGCGTGCACAGCCGCACTCACCTGCTCGACCAGGTCTGGGGCGATCATGTCTACATTGAGGAGCGGACGATCGACGTTCACATACGGCGTTTGCGGCGTGCGCTCGAGCCGCACGGAATAGCGCAGATGCTGGAGACCGTTCGCGGGAGCGGATATCGGCTTGCGGCGCAAAAATAGTGGCGTGAGTCCCTTACTCCACTGTCGACGCATGGCGCGGTCGAGGTGAATCCCATCTGGCTGCGCGGTCTGATGGCGCCCGTTATGGTCGCGGCGCTTGCGCTTGCGGCGTACTGGATCGAGGGCATGACTGCCGCGTTGACCGTGGTCGCCGTGAGCGCGCTGGCGATCATCGTCTGGAATCTGTTGCAACTCGACGCGCTGACTCGATGGGCGTCGGGTCCGATTGAGGTGCCGGTGCCGGAAGGCCGCGGCGCCTGGGCGCTTGCCTACGGCGCGCTTTATCATCGCGTGCGACTGCGCTCGGCGCGGCAGCGCGACCTCCGACTCGCTCTCGACCGCTTCGTCAGCGGCGCCAAGGCGCTGCCGGAAGGCGTGGTGGTGCTCGATGCCAACGACCGCATCGAATGGGTGAATCCCCGCGCTAAAGCGCATCTGGGCCTCGACCTCAAGCACGACCGTGGCGCGCCTATCGTCAATCTCGTGCGTCACCCGGCGTTCGTGCATTACCTTGCCGCGGGCGACTTCAGCGAGCCGGTGGTCATTCAGTCCACGCGTGAAGGCGCCTTGACGCTGTCGCTGCAGATCGTGCCTTTCGGCGTCGAAGAAAAACTGCTGATGAGCCGCGACATTACCCGCCTCGAGGCGGTTGCCCGCGTCCGGCGTGATTTCATCGCCAATGTTTCGCACGAGCTCAAGACCCCGCTGACGGTGCTCTCGGGCTTTATCGAGACTTTGACCGATGTCGAGATGGACGAGCGGCAGCGCCAGCGCTGCCTGGCGCTGATGCGCGAGCAGGCGAACGGCATGCAGAGGCTGGTCGAGGATCTGTTGACTCTCTCCGCGCTCGAAAGCGAGCAGAGTCCGGTGAACGAGAGCGAGTTCGCGATCGTGCCCTTGCTGCTGGCGGTATCCTCCGACGCCAAAGCGCTTTCCGGGGGGCGCCACGAAATCACACTGACCATCCGCGATGCGGCGACGCTGCTTGGAAGCCGCGAAGAGCTGGCAAGCGCATTTGGCAATCTGGTCAGCAACGCCGTGCGTTACACACCCGAGGGTGGGCGCATCGCGCTCGAGTGGCGGATCACCGGGGACGGCGGTGAATTCACGGTCGCTGATAGCGGGATCGGGATCGCATCGGAACACCTGCCGCGGCTCACCGAGCGTTTCTACCGCGTCGATCGAAGCCGCTCTCGGGCCACCGGCGGCACGGGCCTTGGGCTCGCGATCGTCAAGCACGTGCTGATCCGGCATCAGGGTGAATTGATCATCGACAGCGAAGCGGGAAAAGGCAGCCGTTTCACAGTCCGGCTCCCGCTTGATCGGGTCAGGTTCGTTGCCGACGACGCAACTGCTCACAGCGCGCGGCCCGATCGCGCGTCCGCTGACACGAATGCATCCGAGCCGAGGTCGACGACATCTTAGCTATAGCCTCGGTTATCCTCAGTTACCCTGAGTTACCAGTCTCAGTTACCAATATCTCATCGCCGCACCGAACAAGCTCTTCAAGTCATCGCGCGAGACCTCCTTAGGCGCGTTTCGGATCACACGGTATTGCGGCTCCGACCCAGTCGCCAGCGCGTCGACATCGGCGAGAGTGAAGCCCAGATCCGAAAGCCCGTTCGGCATTCCCGTGGCCTGCATCATCTCGACCACGCGCCCGGCCAGCGCCTCGCCCGCGTCTTGAGGCAGCGCATCGCGGGTTTCGGCACCCAGGCAGGCTGCGCCGTGCAGGTGGCGTTGCGGAGAGCACGGCGCGGTAAAGCGCCATACCGAGGGATTGTTGAGGACCACCGCCATGCCGTGCGGCACCAGCGACTTGCGCGGCGGATAGCCGTCCAGGTGAAAGTCGCGCGTCAGCCCCGACACCGAATAAGAGAGCCCGTGCGGCAGGTGACAGCCGGCGGCGTTGAAGGCGATGCCGGCCTGGGTCGCGGCAAACATCATCTCGGTTCGTGCGTCGATGTCGCTCGCGTCGTTCACCGCTCGCACCAGGAATTTTCCGACGGACCTGAGCGCTTCACCGGCGAGCGCATCGGAAAACGGATTGGCGCCCTGCGATACCGGCCGGTTGACGCCGCGCGCCGGATTGAGGCGCCTGGGCCACGGTCGGGCGGTCAACGACTCGAGCGCATGGCTCATGCAATCGAATCCACTTGCGGCCATGACCTTGGCCGGCAGCGTCAATGTTACCGCTGGATCGATCAGGGCCACGGTCGGGATCAGTCGCCGGGAAATAATTCCCGTCTTGGCGTTGATGTCGGTCAGGTTGAAGATCGCGATGCCGGTGGTCTCGGATCCGGTCCCGGCGGTCGTCGGGCACGCGATGTGCGGTTTGAGCGGGCCCGGGACCTTCTGTCCTCCACCGATCGGCGCATTGACGTAGGACATGAAGTCCGCCGGATGGGTAGCGTAGAGGTTCGCGGCCTTGCAGGTGTCCATTACCGAACCGCCGCCGACCGACACGTAACCGTCGAACTTTCCTTCCGACGCAAAGCGCGCCGCGGCCTGAAACGATGCGGTCGTGGGCTCGACCGATATTTCGTCATAGATCACGAACTCAACGCCGGCCGCACGCAGCGATGCGCTTACCGCGGCGACGTGGACCGAGTTCCGCAGGCCCTGGTCGGTGAACAGCGCGACACGCTTCAGGCCCTGTTCCAGCGCCTGCTCTCCGGCTTCGGCGAGACAGCCGGCCCCGAACGTGAACGTCGGCATGCCGACGGTGAAGGCCTTGTCGCTGGTTTCGGTCAGGGCGAAGTCGGCGTGGCAGCAGGGCATGATGATGGTCCCGAACGGAATCTTTAGCGAGGCGCTCCGGCCGCCGCAAGAATGTGATCGGCAGCCTTTTCAGCAATCATGACCACAGGCACGTTGGTGTTGCCTGAGACCAGCACGGGCATGACGCTGCAGTCGACCACGCGCAGGGCAGACACGCCGTGAACCTTAAGCTCGCTGTCGACCACGGCCAGGGGATCGCGCTCGATGTCACCCATCTTGCAGGTTCCGCTCGGGTGGAAAATCGTTCCGCCGGTGTTTTTCGCGAACTCGAGGAGATCATCGTCGCTTTGTGCAACCGATCCCGGTCGATATTCGGCCTTCACATAAGGTGCGAGCGCTCGCGTCGCGGCCAGCCTGCGCGCAAGCCTGATCCCGGCGGTCAGCGTGCTGCGATCGTTCACCGTCGACAAATAATTCGGCTGCATCGCTGGCGGCTCGAGCGGGTCGATCGACCGGATTCGTACGCTGCCCCGTGACTCGGGACGCAACTGGCAAACCGACATCGTGAAACCCGAAAACGGGTGCGTCGGTGAGCCGGCCATGTCCGACGACAGCGTCGCGACGTGAAACTGAACGTCGGGCAGGACGGCGCCAGCAACCGCGCGCGCGAAAATTCCTCCCTGATTGATGCCGATCGCCATCGGTCCGCCCCGGGTCAGGACGTACTCCACCCCCATCTTCATCATCCGCCACCAGCTCCTGAGGTCGTCGTTGGTGGTGATCGGGCGGGTGCATTCGAAAATCACTCTCGCCTGAAGATGGTCCTGGAGATTCTCGCCGACGCCGCGCAGCTCGTGCACCGCCGCGATCCCGAACCGGTGCAACAGCGATGGCGCGCCGACGCCGGACAATTGCAGCAACTGCGGGCTCTGCAACGCTCCCGCGCAAAGCAGGATCTCGCGGCGCGCACGTGCAGTGAGCTCCTCGCCTCGTTGGCGATAGATAACCCCGTCGGCACGCTTGCCGTCGAATACCAGCTTCGTGGCGCGCGCGCGGGTCTCGACGCGAAGGTTGGCGCGGCGTCGCGCCGGCCTCAAGTATGCGGTCGCGGTGCTGCAACGCCAGCCTCCTTTCGTCGACAAATGGTAATAGCCCGCGCCTTCCTGGTCCGCACCATTGAAGTCGTCATTGCGTGGAATGCCGAGCTCGCCTGCCCCGGCAATGATTGCCTCGATAAGCTCATGGCTGCGGCCGATCGGCGAGCACCAGAGCGGGCCGTTGGTGCCGTGAAAAGCGCGATCTCCGAAGGAAGCGTGCTCGAGGCGCCTGAAGTACGGCAACACATCCGCGTAGCTCCATCCGGTGTTGCCCGCGGCAGCCCATCGATCGTAATCCTGGCGTTGCCCGCGAATGGATATGAGACCGTTGATCGAGCTCGACCCACCGAGCGTCTTTCCCCTCGGCCAATAGATGCTGCGCCCGTTCATTCCGGGCTCGGGCTCGGTATAGAAACACCAATTGACGGTGGGATTGAACATCGTTTTTGCGTAACCGATCGGAATATGGATCCACGGGTAGGTGTCAGGCGGTCCCGCCTCCAGCAACAGCACTGTATGGCGCCCGTCGGCGGATAACCGGTTTGCCAATACGCAACCGGCCGAGCCCGCGCCGACGATGACGTAGTCGAACGACACAGTCGTCATCGGACGCGCGGTACGCGGCCGCGTGGCCTTCGAGTTCCCATCTTAGACGCTGAGCTTCTGAGGCTGGACCGGTCGGATAAGCAAGCTGCAGATTGCGCTGACCACACCCGCGAACAGAACGTAAGCGCAGATCAGCCATGGCTGACCTCCACCTTGCGCCAACAGCGCGGTTGCGATAATGGGTGTGATTCCGCTCGCGAAGATGCCTGAAAATTGGTACACGAACGAAATCCCAGTGTAGCGCACGCGAGGGTCGAACAGCTCGCAGAATAAGGCGGCCTCGGGTCCATAGACCGATGCGTACAAAACGCCGAACGGAACGATGATCGCGAGCCACAACGTGAGCTTGTCGACGCCCGGTGTCATGAAATAAAACGCGGCGAAAGAGGAAAGCGCGGTGACCAGCGATCCGATGGCGTAGGTCTTGCGGCGGCCGATCCGATCGGAAACTTTGCCGAAGAACGGGATGGTGAAGATCATCACCAGCGCCGCGAACGTCACGCCGAGCAGCGCGGTTTGACGCGGAATCTTGAGGGTGTTGGCGAGATACCCGATGACGAATACACCGAGCACATTGAAAAATACCCCGTCGATATACCGCGCGCCCATGCCGAGCGCCACGTTTCTCGGGTATTGACGGATCATGTCGACGAATGGAATTTTTGCCTGCTGTCCACTCTCCTTTACTTTCACGAATTCCGGAGTCTCGAGGATGCGCAAGCGGATGTAGAGACCGATCGCCACCAGAACAATGCTGATCAGGAATGCAATACGCCATCCCCACGCCATGAAATCGGCTTCGGGTAGCGACGAATCCGGAGGCAAGGCAGAGACCGATCGCAAGTCCGATCTGCGGGATGCTCGCAAAGAAGCCGCGTTTGTCCGGCGGCGCATATTCGAACGCCATCAGTACCGCGCCGCCCCATTCCCCGCCGAGGCCGATGCCCTGCAGCACGCGCATCAGCAGCAGCAGGATCGGAGCCCAGACGCCGATTTGCGCGTAGGTCGGAAGGAGCCCTATCAGGAAGGTGGCAATGCCCATGATCATGAGCGTCAGCACCAACACGCTCTTGCGCCCAATCCGGTCGCCGAAGTGACCGAAGAGCACCCCGCCGAGAGGTCGGGCCACGAACCCGACGGCGAATGTCGTATACGCCAGAAGGGTCGAGACCAGCGGATCCGCCGCAGGAAAATACAGCTTGTTGAAGACGATTCCCGCGACGACTCCGTAAAGGAAAAAGTCATACCATTCGATGGTGGCGCCGAGCAGGCTGGAAATGATCACCCTACGCAGGTTTGGGTCCCGAATCTCGCGGAAAGCCATTTTTCTCCCTTGGTGCGAAAATTTGGTTGGTGTTTGGCTTCAATGGCGCCGCTGCGCGGCCGCGCCGAACACCGGCGGCGGGACGGCCGCGATGCAGCCGCGCGAGCTCGGGCTCGCCACGCGCGAATCATAAGCTAACTGTGCAGAAACAATGCTCTGTTTGACACTTGGGAACGAAAATTGCTAGAATGTGCGGTTTCGTCGGAGGGGTACCCAAGCGGTCAACGGGAGCAGACTGTAAATCTGCCGGCTCTGCCTTCGAAGGTTCGAATCCTTCCCCCTCCACCGTTCGGGGATCGCGAATCAGGGATCAGAGTGGGTGGGTTTGTTGATTCCTCATACCTAAAGCCGCGGGTGTAGCTCAATGGTAGAGCAGAAGCCTTCCAAGCTTACGACGAGGGTTCGATTCCCTTCACCCGCTCCATGCAAGCAGTTGCCGGACCGAAGAACAGTGGAAGCGGTGAAAACGAGCATTCGGCCCCAAGGAGGAATTGAGCGGGGGCGAGCAGGGGTGCGTGCAACCAGGCATCACGGCCAAAGACGAGATTTTGCGCCCATGTAGCTCAGTGGTAGAGCACTCCCTTGGTAAGGGAGAGGTCGAGCGTTCAATCCGCTCCATGGGCACCAGGGTTCGGTCGTAAAAAGAAGGGATTTTTTCGTAGCTTTTCCGCTTTGAATTGTCCGGCTCAGTTGTCAACTAAGCTGGTGATTCGAAGGTAACTTAACCGGCCGAGAGTAGGTTTTCACTTTCGGACGAAGGAACGGATATGGCAAAAAGCAAGTTTGAGCGGACGAAGCCGCACGTGAACGTGGGGACGATAGGGCACGTGGATCATGGCAAGACGACGTTGACGGCGGCGTTGACGCTGGTGCTATCGAGGCAGTTTGGTGGTGAGGCGAGGGCCTACGACCAGATTGACAATGCGCCGGAGGAGAAGGCGCGGGGGATCACCATTAACACCGCGCACGTGGAATACGAGACGAAGAATCGGCACTACGCGCACGTGGACTGTCCGGGTCATGCTGACTATGTGAAGAACATGATTACC
>VBDA01000443.1:0-413 GCA_005883655.1 Betaproteobacteria bacterium
ATCCCGGCCTGCTGCTCCTTGCCCTGGTGCCGCCGCTTTGGTATCGCGTGATGAACACCCGATTGAGCGCTAACCCTCGCGCCGACGCGAACATCGACCAGGGCGAAGATCAGCAGCGCAACAGCAGGCAAGGAGATTCTTGTGCGACCGAAATCGGCTTTCACCGCCAACCTGGTAATGCGCGAAGCACTTCAGGCGCCGAATCGCCGAAGAAATAGTTCGTGACTTGGGATCCGCATTGCGGGCCGACGTTTCTTGCTCCCGGCCAATAGCGCGCAGCAATTCCGCCCGCAATCGGAGCTAACGCTTCCTGATGAGTATCGCCACCCGGCGATTTTGCTGGCGGCCTTCCGGGTTGTCGGAGCCGTCCGGCTTGGTGTTGGGCGCGACCGGATTGTCGGCCCCGAATCCGC
>VBDA01000443.1:488-17950 GCA_005883655.1 Betaproteobacteria bacterium
GCCTGCGCCCGCTTCTCGGACAGCTTTTGATTGTAGGCCTGCGCTCCCTTGCCATCGGTATAGCCGAAGATGCGCACGCTGCCTTTGGCCTTGGCGCGAATGAGTTCCGCAGCATCGGTCAGTGTCTGCTGCGCGGCAGGGCGCAAGGTCGCCTTGTCGAAATCGAACAGCACGTCCGCTGGAAGATCGATCTGGACCTCGAGTGCCGACTCCTTCACCTGGAGTGGCTCGGACTTCGACTTGAGATCTTCGACGTTATATTTGAGATCCAGGATCTGCCGTTTGGCGTCAGACGGCACGTCGTCCCGTGGCGCGGTCCCCGACGGCTCTTGCGCCAAGGCAACCGCCGACGTCGCAAGCGCGACAAGGCCGATCAGTGTGCAGGCGTTGATGGAACGCCTCTATCGGGAGATCGGAATATCTTCGAACGGGGCCACACCCGGAATGTAGAGCGTGACCTTCTGCACCGACTCGGGCGGTGCCGGATATTTGGCCCAGGTGGTGATTGTCTGGCCTGCGCCGATCTTGATCGAACCCGATCCGCCATGCGAACCCGCGAGGGGCTGGCCCGAGGAATCCTTGACGACCAAGTATTTTTTCTTGTTGGAGCTATCGACAAAATAGCTGTCCATCGATAGCGCCCAGGAGTCGGTCCAGCCAGTACCCTTGGTGAGCGCCTTCTGTTCCGCGTTTGTATTTCGATACCGCCATCGCGCGGTGAGGGTATCGCCCGAAGTTCGCTTGAGCTCCAGCAGCGTGACTTCTACGCCGGAGACTTCGTGATCGCCCGTGCCGAGGACTGTTGGCGGAGTCGTCGTTGCGGCGGGAGCGTTCGGGGCCGCCGCGACGACGGTATTCGACGTCGGGGGCGGATTGACAGGGGCAGACGCCGCGCTGGGCGAGGTCGTCGAGGCCGGAGCTGCGTCAGTCGACGCGCCGCCGAAAGGGGAGGAACTGTTCGCAGTCGCCTCGGACGTTCCGGTCGTCGGAGCGGACGTTCCGGTCGTCGGAGCGGATGGGGCGGTGGCGGGTAGCGACGCAGTCGGGGGAGGCGGGGATGCCGGCGCAGCCGACGGCGCCGGCGGCACCGGCCCCGAAGACGGGATCGGCGGAGGTTGTGGCATCGCCGGCGGCGAAAAGGCAGGCGCTGTTGACGCGGGCGACGCCGTCTCTGTTGCGCGGGGAGTCGGCGCGTCGGATTTGCCGCATGATGCTAGGAAAAACGCGGCAGTGAAAGAGATCGCCGCTTGCAACGTCCACCTGGACCAACCGGAATTCATGTGCGTTCCCCCGAAGTGAATCGAGACGGCGCGTCCGCCAAGCAGTGAGGATACGGCCCTTGTGAGCAGGAGATATTAAACACCGACCAAAAAAGGTAAGCAACTGCTGGTGTCTTGACCTTACTACTGGTATGCCGCGAGCGGCAGGAATATCCTTGGGAGTCGAATTAACGCGATGGCCCAGAGGCGCTTTACGGCCGCGTGTTCAAGTTGGAAGCCCGGGTCACCAACGAATCACCGAGGACATCATGATCGTGTCGAATGCAATTACCGGCATCGGGCGAGCATTGGCCATCGCGCTGTCGTGCATGTCGTTTGCCGCCTTCGGCGACGACGCAATGCTCCAGATCTGTCTCGGGGCGGCCGCCGATTACTCGCCGGTATTCCCGACCTCCACCATTCCCGCTTCGGCGCAGGAAGTAACCGCGGTGTTCCGCTTCGCCAACGGTGAAATACACAAGTCGATCGTCGGTACCTGGATCGCCGTGGACGTCGGCGCCGCGGCGCCACCGAATTCCGTGTTGATACCAAGCCACAAAAGGGCGACTCTGGTTTTCGCTTCCGCGGCCGCTGCCGGTGGGCAAGTACCGGCTTGAAGTCGCTGCCGACGGCAAGCCGTGGAAATCCACGGAGTTCTCCGTCGTGGCGGATGCTTTGCCGCCGCAGCTTCGCGCAGCGGACGCATTGTTGCCGTCCACGCGAACCTGGATGTACGACTTCATGCAGCAGGCGGGCGCCGGTGTCAAGATCAACATGCCAGGCGTTACGCCGGACAGCGAAGGGCGGTATCGGGCGCTCGTCGCCATGCGAGTGACTGGCAGCGACAATTTTGGGCAACACGTGGAGATGCGTCGTAACGGCCAGCTCGTCTTCGAAGAATGGTGGCGCGTCGATGACAAAGGATGGGCGGCGACCAAACGCAAGACGAGCGATCAAGTCGTGTTGCTCGATCCACCCCAGCTATTGGTAACCTTGCCTTTGGGGACGACCACCAAGTGGAGCTATGCGCCACGCGACGCCTCTTACCATCAGACCTACAAGATGTTCGGGCCGGTTGGCATCAAGACACCCGGCGGGGAAGCACCCGGATATGTGATATTGGTGGAGCAACCCGAAGGACGTGTCGATCTATCCGTGGAGCGCCAGTTCGTGCCGGGGTTGGGCATCACCCGCGAAACGATCATCACTGCCGTCGATCACGAGATGGTCAGCCGGCAGGAAATGATACTGAAGCCCTGAGGCGGCCTGCGGTGGGCGCGTGCTGCAGTTCCACTGGTAGGCCGTACTGGACTTGAACCAGTGACCAACGGATTAAAAGTCCGCTGCTCTACCAACTGAGCTAACGGCCCCCTGGGGGCGCGGATTATAGCTAATCAGCAACCGCCGCGCAAAGGAGACTCAACGTGTGCCGAGTCAGAAATTCAATCGCTAGTTGAGGTCGCGCGTGAGCGCGTTCGGAAGCGACATGAAATCGATGCCTTCGTCGCGCAATTCGGCCGCTTCCTCGCGAGTCGCCTGACCTCTAATCGAGCGCTTGGGCACTTCCTCGTAGTGGATCTTGCGAGCTTCCTCGGCAAATCCCGCGCCGACGTTATCGCTATGGGCAATGAGCTGGCGTAAGGCCTTGAGCGCTTCGCCTTCCGCCTGGATCTGGGGCATCGGGGCGTCTTCCCGCTCGGCGGTGAGCGCCGTCGCGCGGCTGACCTGTACGTTCAGGGAAGGACGGCGCTCGATCACCGCATCGTCGCAGATGGGGCAACGCATCAGTGTGCCCTCACTCTGCCGCGCGAAGTCGTCGGCCGAGGCAAACCAGCCCTCGAACCGGTGTTGATGGGTACAGATCAGATCATAAACAATCATTACTCTGCCTTTTAAGCCTGCCCGATGCGCCAATATTGGTATTTCAAGGCGACAACGCAACCCGCCACGATCGACAATGAAGCAATAACCGATCCTATGGCAAGGGTCGACAGGCCGGTCAGCCCCTGGCCGATGGTGCAACCGAGCGCGGTGACGCCTCCAAAACCCATTAACACTCCGCCGACGATATGGTTGACGAGATCTTCGACCGAGGCGAAGCCTTCCCAGCGAAAGGTTCGCGTCGCCAGCGCCATGGCACCCGATCCCAGCAGCATGCCCAATACTCCTGCGATACCGAAGGTCACAATCCTGGACTGATCGCTCCATAGCATAAGCAGTTCCAGAAGATAGGCAACCGGCGCAACGAATGAGAACGATTCGGCTTTGCCCGAATTGGTGGCCAGGAATGTTTCCTCCAGGGTTCGGGGATCTTCGGCAAGGTGGCCGATATGCCCGGAAACGTACCAGCCGCCGACGATCACCGCGCCAATGACTACGCCGCCCACGATCATTTCGCGACTGGCACGGAAATCATGGCTGCCCAGTGCCCAAAGCGCGAAAATCGCCGCGATCGCGAGCGGCAGACCAAGCTTGACCGAGGCACCGCCACCGACGAGCGCCGCCACGATGCTGGGCAGGTCCGAGCGAGAGGCGCCCAGCGTGGCGGTATCGAAACGAAATCCGTCGAGGGCATCGACCCGCCAGACGGCGAAAAGCCCCTTCAACGTCATGTACGCGGAAATCCCAAGCACGATCAGCACGATCAGCGACTTGAGATTGCCACCGCCTATCCGGATCAGCGTCTTGCTGCCGCAACCCGATGCGAGAGTCATGCCGAGTCCGAACAGAAGGCCGCCGACAATGTGTGACAACCACGAAACCTTGGCCGTCGTGTAGATCGTCTTCGAAAGGTCCACCGTTGCCGTGCTTTCCAGCAGGGTAGCACCGGCAATCGCGACCGCGATCGCCAACAGCCACATGCGCATGCGCCGCCAGTCGCCTACATGGACGACGTCGGTGATCGCTCCCATGGTGCAGAAATTGGCCCAATTGGCGATGGCGCCGAACACCAGCGCAAGCGCGAAGGCCAGCCAGGCAACTTCACCCGGTAGCTGATTGAGATCCTGCATAGGGAAATTATCTCATGTGCCTCTCGTGCCCCCCTCATGTAACCCCGGCCGCGCCATCCGTCCGTTTAAGACTTGTGTGCGACGCTCTTGTCGCGATCAAATAGGGGCAAACCATGCAAACGAAGTGGAAATACGGTGCGGCGATCGCCGCGTTCATAGGTGCGATGAGCGCGATGGCCGTCGCTGGCGCCGCGCAAGCGCATTGGCCGATGGAACGAGTCAGCGTCGACATCATCGATCGCACCGATGGCCGGGTGCTGCCCATCTATACCCACGAGGGCCGGCGGTACGTGGTCGGCAAGCCAGGGAACGAATACGCGATTCGCGTGCGCAACGGCGGCAGCGAGCGCGCGCTCGCGGTAATGAGCGTCGATGGCGTCAATGTCATCACCGGCGACACTGCATCGCCGTCGCAGTCGGGTTATGTGCTCGATGCTCATGGGAGCTTCGAGATCGCCGGTTGGCGCACGAGTCAGTCGCGTACCGCAGCGTTCTTTTTCACCACGCTCGCGAATTCCTACGCCACGCGGACGGGCCGCCCCGACAACGTCGGCGTCATCGGCGTGGCGGTCTTTCGCGAGCGCGCGCGGGTCGTGCAGCAGTCTGGAGGCAGGATGCAAAGGCAGGACTCGCGGGACGCGCCTCGCGAGGAGGTCGATCGCGCCGCTGCGGCATCGCCGGCACCGGCGCCCGATTCCGCGATGGCCGAGAAAAAGTCGCAGCTTGGCACCGGTTATGGCCGAAGCGAAACATCGTACGCGCAGTACACCGACTTCCAGCGCGCGAGCGACACGCCGACGGAGACGATCGCGATCTACTACGATTCGTACGAGAATCTGCTCGCGCAGGGTGTACCGGTGGGCAGGACGCCGATCGCCAGAGCGCGGCCCGAGCCGTTCCCCGACTGGGGGCATTTCGCGCCGCCGCCGCGTTAACCCGACTGCGGCTCCAACGCCTCGCGGCCCACGCTTGCCACTGCGTGGGCCTGCTCGCATACTGGGCCGGCCATGCCCGCCTCCGCCGCGACCAGCGACGAAGACCTGATGCTCGCGTATGCCGCCGGAGACGCGGCGGCGTTCGATGCTCTCTACGCGCGCCACAAAGGCCACGTCTATCGTTATCTGCTGCGCCAATGCCGACAGGGTGTGGCGGTCGATGAACTTTTCCAGGATGTATGGATGAATCTGATCCGAGCTCGCGGGAGCTACACGCCGTCGGCGAAGTTCGCGACGTATCTCTACCGCCTCGCGCACAACCGGTTGATCGACCATTACCGCGCGAGTGGCCGGGTCCGGCTTGTCTCCGCGGATGACGAGGCACACGAGGAAGCGGTCGCCGCGCTCCCTGCCGCCCGCGGCCTGGAACCGGAGGCGCGCGCCGAAAATCGGGAGCTTGGAGAGCGCCTGAAAGGCGCCGTTGCGTCATTGCCGCCGTTGCAGCGCGATGCTTTCCTTCTGCAGCAAGAAGCGGGACTCTCGCTCAATGAGATTGCAGAGTTGACCGGCGTCGGCGTCGAAACGGTCAAGAGCCGATTGCGTTACGCGGTAAACAAATTGCGAAACGATTTGTCCGACCTGCGTGAGGTTGAGCGATGAGCGGCGCAAAAAGAGCGATAACCAAATGACAAGTGATCGATAAATAAGCGATGAGCACGTCATGAGCGAGATCGACCCCGAACTCGACGCGACCTGGCGCGCCGCGAGCCGCGAGCAGCCACCGACGGCTCTCGACGACGCGATTCGCGCTGCCGCGAGGCGAGAAGTTGGGGCGAAGCCTGGTGGCTTCGGCGCCGCGCCGCGCTGGTGGCCGCTGGCCGCCGCCGCTACCGTGGCGGCCATCGCCGTCGGCATCGTTCAGATGACGCCGCCCGAGCAAGTCACTCCGGGCACGAACAATGCCGCGACCGACGCCGCGCAGCGCAACGTCAAGCCCGACAGCGACACGCCGAATGCCAGCAAACCGCAGCGCGAGGCGCCGGGCTCCGCAGCTGCACCCGAACCACTGCGCGATGCGAATAAACCCACAGCCAAGGAGCAGCGACGCGGCGCAGGCGACGACAGCGATCGCGGCGTGCTTGCCCAAAGCCGCTCGGACCGTTTCGCCGCCCCGCCCAAGGGCGAGACGCGGGACAGGGCGGCCGCGCCCGGCGGACAGCTTCAGGAAAAGAAAGCGCTTGAGTCGCGTCAGCGGGCGACGCCTCAGCCTTTGGAAGAAGCGTCCGAACGCGAGCAGGATTTGAAGCGAAAGGCCGAGCTCGCCGCGGCATCATCGGCTGCGCGCCCCAACGCTGCCGTCTCGAATCCGCCGGCTTCTCCATCGGCACGCAACGAACTCCACCCATTTCCCGCGACCCCGGCGCCGGCCGAGACTCAAGCCAGCAACGCTCCGCCACGGGTGGCTGCTACAGACCCGACACCTGCACCTGCAAGCCGCGGCACAGTCTTCGGCGGCCGGCGCCTTATCTGGCAACAACGCCGGGAGCAGCGCCGGCAAGAGCGCGGGCAACGCCGAGCTCGCACCGGCGGAGGACGCGTCGGCGTTGGAAATGAAAGCCGCCGGCATGGCGGACAAGGTCACGGCCGAACGTCGCAAGGATACGGCGCCGCTCGCGCCCGATGAATGGATCAAGCGCATCCGGCGTTTGATCGCCGAAGGGAAGAACGACGATGCGGCGAAGGAGCTGATCGCCTTTCGCCGCGAATACAAGGAACGGACCGAGACGCTGCTACCCGCCGACCTGCGGGCGTTCAGACCGTAGCTTGCTGCGTCGCTAGAGAGCGCAAGAGTTTCTTGATCGGGGCGGGGAGCGCCGCACTGGTTGCTTCCGGCAACGGCAGCCACACACAAGCGCTATGACCCGAGTCTTCCACCCGCGTCGGCCAATACGCGATACTGCATGGCAACGGCGTCAATCGCAGTCGAAAATGGGTGAACCCGTGATCGATGGGCATCAAGGCCACCCCCGCCGCGACCTCGGCTCCAAAGCGATCGCGGCAGTATGCGGTCACATCGTTGGCGCAAGCGACTTCCGGAAGGCTCCAGAGGCCGGCCCAGATACCGATCGGAGGCCTTCGCTCGAGCAGAATCTCGCCGCCGCGCTCGATCAGGAGAACGGCGACTTCGCGCTGCGGCAGCGGTTGTCGAGGGCGCGTGAGAGGCAGCTCGTCGATGCGATTTTCTCGCCACGCGACGCAGTCGGCGGCTACCGGACAACGCGCACAGTCCGGCGTCGAGCGCAGGCACACCATCGCGCCCAGGTCCATCAGCGCTTGCGTATACGGCTCGATCTCCGCGCGCGGCAATAACTCCTCGGCTCGCGCCCACAGCGCTCGCAGGACGGCGGGATCGGCGGCATGGCCCTCGACCCCTTGGTGCCGCGCCAGCACGCGCTTGACGTTGCCATCGAGAATCGCCCCGCGCTCGCCGTAGGCAAAGGCTGCAATCGCGGCAGCGGTAGAGCGGCCAATACCCGGCAACGTCGCAAGCGTCGCGGCATCGCGCGGAAAAGCGCCGCCATGCCGGCCGACGATTTCTTGCGCGGCGCGATGCAATAGATGCGCCCGACGGTAGTAGCCCAATCCGCTCCACAACCGGAGCACTGCTTCGATCGAAGCCGCGGCGAGCGATTGAACGTCGGGGAAGACATCCAGGAAACGCCGGTAGTACGGCATCACCGTCGCCACCTGCGTCTGCTGCAGCATGATTTCGGAAATCCAGATGCGATAGGCGTCGCGCGTGTTCTGCCAAGGCAGATCGCGCCGGCCCGCATGTTCCTGCCAACCGATGAGCCGCGCCGAAAACGACCGCATGCGTCGCCGAGTGCTAGCGGCCCGGCAGCCGCTGACGTGCCTTGCCGGCCGCCTCCGACGTCGGATACTTGGCGACGATTTCCTCGAGCGTCTTTCTTGCGCCGCCGTTGTCGCCGAGCTCGATCTGAGCGCTCGCGATGTTGAGCAGCGCATCGGGCACTTTCTGGCTGTCGGGGAACGCGGCGAGCAATTGGCGCTGGGTCGCGATGGCGGCACGAAAATCTTTTTGCGCGTATTGTGCGTTTCCGGCCCAATACATCGCCGACGGCGCCAGCGGACTTCGCGGATAGCTGCGCGTGAACGCCTGGAAGCTCCGAGCGCGGCGTCGTACGCGCGCTGCTCGGCGGCAACGTCTCCGGGACGCCCTTGCGTGCCGGCAAAAGGCGTCGGCCCCGCCCCGCCTGTCACCGCAGGGGGGGCTTCGGTCGCCCCCGGCGTTGCGGCGGCCCCCGGTCCACCCTCGAGCTTGCGCAGACGACCGTCGAGATCGAGGTAGAGATCGCGCTGCCGCTTTTGCGCCTGCTCCAGCTCGTAGGTCAGCACTTCGAATTGTCCACGCAGCTTGGCGATGTCGGCCTTGATCTGCTCCACGTCCTTGAACAGATCGACGACCCCCGCGTTTTTCGTCTCCAGCGCGTCGAGGCGCTGCGCCAGCGAGCGCTCGATCTGGTCAACGCGACCGCGAAGCGCCTCGATTCGCTTGCGCGCCTCGTCGTCGTCGAATATCGCCGCTCGCGCCGGCGCGGTTGCAAGCTCAACGACGAGCAGGAACGCCAGCGCTGCGGGAGCGCCGAAACGCGCCACGCGCTATTCGCCTCGATAGACGAAGTCGTCGCGGCGATTCTCGGTCCACGCGCCTTCGTCGTGGCCGGCATTGCGCGGCTTTTCCTTGCCGAAGCTGACGGTTTCGATCTGCGAATCCGTCGCGCCCAGCAGCATCATCATCTTCTTCACCGCATCGGCGCGCCGCTGGCCGAGGGCGATGTTGTACTCACGGCTGCCGCGCTCGTCGGTGTTGCCCTGGATCGTCATCCGTCCGCCCTTGTCGCCCTGCAAGTAGCGCGCGTGCGCGTCGATCAGCGGCTTGTAGTCGTCCTTGACCGCGTAGCTGTCGAAATCGAAATAGACGCTCCGCTTGGAAAGAATGCTGTTCGGGTCGCGCAGTCGATTCGCTTGTGAGCCGGTGGCGGTGCCGGCGACATTGCCGGTCGTGGAACCCGAAGTGGCCGCGCCCGAGGTTCCGGAGCCCACGTTGCGGTCCTCGACTGGCGCCGCGGAGTCAGTCGTCGGCGTCGTACCGCAGGCTGCGAGCACGCTCGCGAACAATGCGCTGATCAATAGCTTCTGGACCGGATATTGCATGTTGACCTCCTGAGATTGGCGAAAGGTAGCGATGGTGGGCCAGGGGCGCGCCCCGCTCACTTGAGAAGCGGGCCCCACGCGGGCTCGCGCACGTCGCTCGCGGCCGCGGTCAATCGCTGCTTGACACGGCCGTCGCTGGAGACTGCGGCCAATATACCACGCCCCCCGGTCTCCGACGCGTAGATGATCAGCTTGCCGTTGGGTGCGACACTCGGCGATTCATCGAGCGAGCCTTGGGTCAGGACCTGCACCTGCCGCGTCGCGAAATCCTGCAACGCGATATTGAATCGCCCGCCGTCGCGGCGCACGAACACGAACCCTCTGCCATCCGGAAGGTTCCGTGGCGAAACGTTGTAGCTGCCATCGTAGGTCATACGCTCGATCGCTCCGCTGCCGACGGTCAGCCGATAGATCTGCGGGCTGCCGCCACGGTCCGAGGTAAACAATATCGACCGGCCGTCGGCGGCAAAGTTCGCCTCGGTGTCGATTCCGGCGGAACTCGTGAGCCGCTGCACGCCGCTGCCGTCGGCGTTGATCAGGTAGAGCTGCGATCCGCCGTCCTTGGTCAGTGTCACCGCCAGACGCGAGCTGTCCGGCGACCAGGCCGGCGCGCTGTTGCTGCCGCGGAAATTGGCGACGACCTGGCGCCCGCCCGAAGACAGGGTTTGCACGTACACGACCGGCTTCTTGTTTTCGAGCGATACATAGGCGATGCGAGTGCCGTCCGGCGACCAGACCGGAGAAAGCAGCGGCTCGTTGGAGCTGACGATCGATTGTGGGTTGAAGCCGTCCGCCTCGGCGACGAGCAGCTCGTAGCGCGGGCCCTGTTTGGCGATGTAGGCGATGCGGGTGCTGAACACGCCGACATCGCCGGTCAGCTTTTCATAGATCGCGTCGGCAATCCGGTGCGCGGTCGCACGCAGCTGCGTCGGCGGGACGACGTAGGTAAAGGCCGCCAGTTGCCCTTGCTTCACCGTATCGAGCAGCGCGAAACGCACTTCGATCCGGCCATCCGGCTGCGGCGTCATGCTGCCCACCACGACAGCGTCGGCGCCACGCGAGGTCCAATCGCCGTAGCGCACTTCCTCGGCCCGCGACGGGCGCGGAACGACTCCGCCCGCGTCGACAACTTTGAACAGGCCGCTTCGCGCAAGGTCGGCGCTGACAACCGCGGTCGTGCTCAACGGATACGCATCGCTCGCGAAAGGCACGATGGCGATCGGGATGGTGGTCGCGCCGCCACCGACGATTTCGATCGTGAGCTGGGCGCGGGCCAAGCCTGCGATCAGCCAACAGAGCAACGCCAGAACCCAGGGAGCGCGGGAAAGAGAACGGATCATGAAGTTCCAGAGAACAGGCGATCGATTGGCGCCGTCAGGCACCGATGTGGCGTACGTGAGAAGGTACAAACACTTATAACGAACGCGAATACGAAATCGGGTCAGTCGCTGATCACGGAGCAAACGACGGAGCCTTCACAGTTCCCTCGAGACCGGCAGTATCACGCAGGCCGTCGAGGGCGCGGCGCGCATCGTCGCGCGTCGGGTACGGACCTACAAAGACACGAAACAGGCCGTCAATCTGCCGTACCTTGGCTTCGACGGCCGCACCCGTCGTTTGGTTCGCGAGATGGTTGACGAAGTTTTGAGCGTTGGCGTTGTTGGCGAAGGCGCCGAGCTGGACCACATAACCGCCCGCTTCCTGTCCGATCGGAACGGCCGCCGCCGGCGCGGCGTCCACCGCGGCGACCAGCGGCAACGGCGTCGTGGCAACGACCGGTGGCGCCGCCGCGGGCAGAATGCTTTCGACGTCGACTTCGCCGCTACCCTTTTGCGCGATCCCAAGCCGATATGCGGCCGTGAACGAAAGATCGATGACCCGGCCCGGATGGAACGGACCGCGGTCATTCACGCGCACGATGACACTTTGCCCGGTCGCGACATTGGTCACGCGCGCGTAGGAGGGCAGCGGCAATGTTGGATGCGCCGCAGTCATGCCGTACATGTCGTAGGTCTCGCCGGTCGCAGTCTTGCTGTTGTGGAATTTGCGTCCGTACCACGACGCGATGCCGCGCTCCTTGTATGGACGCAGCGTGGTCGCCGGAACATAGTCGCGCCCGAAAACCGCGTACGGGCGATTGGCGAAGCGATGGAGCGACTCGAGCCGGGGCGTCGCGTCGGGAATCACCGCGAGATTAGGCGGTGGATTATCGCCCGGGCCGTCATCCTTGTAATAGCCGCCGCGCTTGGAAATTTCGCCGGCCGCCGGAACGGACGGCGTTTCGCGAGGACTGGGCGACGAACATGCCAAGAGCACTGTTGCGACAAGGGCACCCAGCGGCCACAGCAGCCGGCGATGCGCGTGCCGCTGCGCATTTAGACCGTGGGGCGTCACCGACATATAGCCGCGGATTATACGTTGTGCGCTCGAAGCGTTGCTGGTGGTCGATCTCACGTCCGGCATGGACTCAGCGCGCCGGGGACGAATCGAGGCCCGACGCGGGCGGCACGCTTCCTATGTTTTGACGAGCTTGCGGTTCGCCTGCACGCTCATCAAGATGCCGAGACCGATGAACAGACTCACCAGCGCGGTGCCGCCAAAGGAAATCAGCGGCAGCGGAACGCCGACGATCGGAAGAAGCCCGCTGACCATAGCCATGTTGACGAACGCATAGCTGAAGAACATGAGCGTGATCGCGCCTGCGGTGAGTCGCGCAAAAAGCGTCGAGGCGTTTATCGTGATCACGAATGCGCGCCCGATCAGCAACAGGTACAGAACAAGCAGCAACGCACTTCCAATCAGGCCGAACTCCTCCCCGAACACGGCAAAAATAAAGTCGGTGTGCCGCTCCGGCAGGAAATCGAGGTGCGTCTGCGTACCGTTGAGCCAGCCTTTGCCGATGACCCCGCCGGAGCCGAGCGCGATCGACGCCTGCGTGCTGTGATATCCCGTTCCCAGAGGGTCGCGCGCCGGGTCGAGAAAGGTCAGTATTCGTTCCTGCTGATAATCGTGCAGGTGCGGCCAGACCAGCGGCGCTGCCGCGGCGGCGGCGACCAGGAGGCCGAGCATGATCTTCCACGACAGACCCGCAAGGTAGAGCACGTAAAACCCGGAGGCGCCGATCATAAGCGCGGTACCCAGATCGGGCTCGCGTTTGATCAGCCAGACCGGCAGAGCGATGAGCACCACCGCGAGGATGAAATCGCGGAAGCGAACGCGCGTCTCGTGCTTCTGAAAATACCAGGCAAGCATCAGCGGAAGTGCGATCTTCATTAGCTCGGAAGGCTGAAAGCGGGCAAAGCCGAAATTGAGCCAGCGGCGCGATCCATTGACCACGGTCCCGCCAAGCGCCACCGCGATCAGCAGCAGCACACCCAGGATATACAGCGGCAGAGCCGCCCGCGCCAATTGTCGCGGCTGAATGTTCGCTATTATCCACATCAGCAACAACGCAAATCCCAGCGACATGACCTGGCTCGTAACGCGCGAAATGTTCTGGTCCGACGCGGAAAACAGCGTGATGAGCCCGATGCCGACGATCGCCAGTGCTGCCGCCATGAGGTAACTGTCCACGCGGCGCACGAGCACTTCCCAGATCGTGGCCATCAACGCGAAGAATTTTCCCATGCTAGTCGCTTTCGTCTTCCGGCTCTTGCGGTCCGGTGCCGGGCACCGCGGGCGCGCGCGGCTTCTGGCCGAGAAGGTAATAATCGAACATGGCACGCGCGATCGGCGCCGCGGCCTGCGCACCGAAGCCGCCGTTCTCGACCAGCACTGCGATCGCGATCCGCGGCTGATCGGCGGGAGCGTAGGCGATATACCAGGCATGATCGCGAAGGCGCTCGTCGACCTGCTTTGAGTACTTTTCTCCCTTGAGCGAATAGACCTGCGAGGTGCCGGTCTTGCCCGCCGAAACATATTTGGTGCCAACGAATGCCTGCGCGCTGGTTCCTTCGCGCGGGACGCCGACGAGTGCATTCTTGATTGCCGCCAGGTGCTCGGGCTTGACGTGGAGCGCTTGTGTGGGTTGCAGCGCGATCTGCCGCACGGTGCCGTCCTTGACGTTTTCGATGCTCTTGACAAGGTGCGGAGCGAGCGCGACGCCGTCGTTGGCGATGATCGCGATGGCTTGCGCCTGCTGCACCGGCGTGAACGCGTTATAGCCCTGCCCGATGCCCGCCGAGATCGAGTCGCCGAGATACCACTTGTCCTTGAATCGTTCACGCTTCCACGCGCGCGACGGCAGCACGCCGAGGAGCTCGCCCTCGACATCGATGCCCGTCTTGCGCCCGAAGCTGAACTGCGACAGGAACGCGTGCGTGTCGTCGATGTCGGTTTCGCCGGCGAGCATGTAGTAATAGGTATCGCAGGAGACGACGATCGACTTGAACATGTCGACGTAGCCGTGCCCTCCGGGCTTGTCGTCGCGAAATCGATGCGCGGCTCCGGCTATCTGGTAGAAGCCGGGATCGAAGATCGTTTGCGCCGCGGTGCGCTTGCCCGATGTCAGCGCCGCCAGCGCGAGGAAGGGCTTGATGGTCGACCCGGGAGGATAGGCGCCGCGCAGCGGCCGATTCAAAAGCGGCTTGTCGGGGGACTCATTGAGCAATTCCCAGTTGGTCGGGTCGATGCCGTCGACGAAAAGATTGGGATCGAACCCCGGCTTGGAGACGAACGCGAGCACGTCTCCGGTCGCCGGCTCGATCGCGACCAGCGCGCCTCGCCGGTCGCCGAACGCCTGCTCGGCGGCCTGCTGCAGCCTGATATCCAAAGCGAGCTTCAGGTTGTTGCCGGAGATGGGTGGCGTCCGCGACAGCGTGCGAACGGCGCGGCCGCCGGCGTCGACCTCGACCTCTTCCCATCCGGTGGTGCCGTGCAGGTCGCGTTCGTAGGCGAGCTCGACGCCGACTTTGCCGATGTAGTCGGAGCCCTTGTAGTTGGCGGTTTCGTCCCAGGCGTCAATGCGCTCGACGTCCTTGTCATTGATGCGGCTGATGTAGCCGGTCACGTGCGAGGCGACCTCGCCGAAAGGATATTGACGGAACAGGCGTGCCTTGATCTCAACACCCGGAAAACGGTAGCGATTGACCGCAAATCGCGCGACCTCTTCGTCGGATAGCCGCGTTCGCAGCGGCAGGCTCTCGAAATTTTTCGACTCCTCGAGCAGCCGCTTGAAGCGCTTGCGATCCCGCGCCTGAACCTCGACGAGGGTGGCCAGCCCGTCGATCGTCTCATCGAGATTCTTGACCCGCGACGGCGTAACTTCGAGCGTGTACGCGGAATAGCTCTGCGCCAGCACGACGCCGTTGCGATCGGTCATCACGCCGCGGTTGGGAACGATCGGCACGATGGCGATGCGATTGCTTTCCGCGAGTGTCTGATAATGCCGATGCTGGAACAACTGGAGGTAAACGAAACGGCCGAGGAGACCGCCGAACGCGACGATCACCATCGCACCCGCGATCAATAGCCGCCTGCGGAAATGCAACAGCTCGCGCTGCGGGTCCCTTAGCTCCGGGCCGCTGATCGTGCTCGGACGATTGCGATTGGTAAAAAGTCGGCGCATCGAAGCTGCTCTATCTTTCCGCCGGGCGCCGCGGCCGTTGTGGCCCCTGCAGCACGACCGTTATGAGCGGCCATAGAAGCGCCCCGACCAGTGGGCCCACGGCGTAGGTCCATCGCGGCGTCGGCGCGCCACCGACCACGCGAATAACCGCGACCTGCGCCGCTTGCTGCCACAGCGGAAATCGCAGCACGCGCCGGCGAAAATACTCGGCGGCGTAGGCGAGCACCGCGTATGCCAAGGCATGCTGCCCGAAAACGGTCGCGTCGGTGACATCCATCAGCAGTCCCACACACCAGGCTATGCCGACACCGATCAGACGCGGCTCCTGGATGCACCAGTAAAGAAGCATCAGCGCCAGAAAATCGGGCTTGAGCAACGAGGCGGTGCCGGATATCGGCAAGGTGTTCGCCACCAACCCGCAAACCAGCGTGAACAAAACAAACCACGGCTTGGCCGGGAGAAGAATTTCGTCCGGCCGTGCGGCGGCAAAGGGCGAAAGTTGCGCCATCGGATCAGCCCCGCCGTCTTCCACGGCCCTTGCGAGGCGCATCCGCCTCCGTGGGCTCGTCGGGGCGCGGCAACAATACCGAGGCGCGGCTTAAGATCAATACCAGGCCGTCGCGTTCGACACCGGCGAGTGGTTTGCAGGTTACGCGGGCGAAGACCTGTCCCGTTTCGCGCTCGACCGATGTTACCTGGGCCACGGCGAGTCCGGCAGGATAGGTTCCATCGATGCCGGAGGTGACGAGCCGGTCGCCGGGCTGGATCTCGGCATTGGTATTGGGCGAAAGAAAGCGCAGCTCCGGCAGGCGTCCCGTCCCTGCGCCGTACATGACGCTGCGCAAGCCGCTGCGCTCCACTTTGACCGGCACTGCATGATCCTTGTCGGTCACCAGCGTTACTTCGGACATGTACGGGAAGACTCGCGTCACCTGGCCGACGACGCCGATCTCGTCGATCACTGCCTGGCCAATCTGCACCCCCGCGACGTCACCCTTGTCGACGAAAAGCTTCTGCGAAAACGGGTCTCGCCCGGAATAGAGCACCTCGGCCGCCGTGGCGGCCCCCGGGAACCGCGCCGCCATTCCTAGCAAGGCCCGCAGCCGCGCATTCTCCTGCTCGAGCAAGGGGAAGCCTTGCGCCGTGCGAGCCTGCGCCAGCAGTTGCTGCCTCACCGCGGCGTTATCACTGGCCAGCGTCTGCTGCGAGGCGAAATACGCACCCAAGTACCCCAACGCTTCGCCGGGAAACTGCACCGCGCGCTGCAGCGGATATAGTGCAACGGCGACTACCTGCCTTACATTTTCGAGGTAGCGGTAGCGGGTGTCCGCGAACAGCAGTGCCAGCGATAGCAGCGCAAAAAATGCGAGCCGCGTAAGAGGGGAGGGACCGCGATGAAAGAATGGTGGCGGCTCGATCGAAATGTGGCGCATGGATCAGCGACCGGTCGGGTCGGCGGGAGCTTGGAGCTCGGCCTCTAATCCGAGGTGAAGATCCCGGACAGCTTTTCCATGTTCTCGAGCGCCCGGCCGCAGCCACGCACAACGCAAGTCAACGGATCATCGGCCACGATTACCGGCAACCCGGTCTCTTCCATCAGCAGGCGGTCGACGTCGCGCAGCAGCGCACCGCCTCCGGTTAGCACCATGCCGCGCTCGGCAATGTCGGCGCCAAGCTCGGGCGGTGTTCGCTCCAAAGCGCTCTTCACCGCCGAGACGATGCTGTTCAGCGGATCGGTCAACGCTTCGAGGATTTCGTTCGAAGACACGGTAAAGCTGCGTGGAATGCCTTCGGCGAGATTGCGGCCCTTGACTTCCATTTCCTTCACTTCCGAGCCGGGAAACGCGGAGCCGATCGTTTTTTTGATCATTTCCGCAGTGGTTTCGCCGATCAGCATGCCGTAATTGCGTCGTATGTAGTTGACGATCGCCTCGTCGAATTTGTCGCCGCCGACGCGAACGCTGCCCGAGTACACCATGCCCCCGAGCGATATCACGCCGACCTCGGTGGTGCCACCGCCGATGTCGACGACCATCGACCCGGTTGCCTCCGATATCGGCAGGTCGGCACCGATCGCCGCAGCCATCGGTTCCTCGATCAGGTACACCTTCGATGCGCCGGCACCAAGCGCCGATTCGCGGATCGCACGCCGCTCCACCTGTGTCGAGCCGCACGGGACGCAGATGATGATGCGCGGCGAAGGAGAAAAAAGCTTGGAGTCGAGAACTTTCTTGATGAACTGCTTCAACATCTGCTCGGTGACGGTGAAGTCGGCGATGACGCCGTCCTTCATCGGACGGATGGCCGTGATGTTGCCCGGCGTGCGACCGAGCATCTGCTTTGCCGCAAGGCCGACTTCCTGAATCACGCGCTTGCCATTGGGGCCGCCTTCCTGGCGGATCGACACCACGGACGGTTCGTTGAGCACGATGCCTTTGCCGCGCACATAGATGAG
>VBDA01000632.1:0-1760 GCA_005883655.1 Betaproteobacteria bacterium
TCAACGCGGACGGGTCCGCGGCCATCATGATCTTGAGCGGCTTGCCGTCCGGCATATCGCGCCAGCCGTCTCCGTCGCGGTCTACATAACCGAACCTGTCGAGTAGCGACTTGGCTCCCGCGGGGTCGAATTTGGCGTTCCCGTGGATCGTCGCATCGTAACCTGATGCGGTAGGCGGGATAGGTTGCGTCGCCGGCTCGCCCTGGCCCTGGCGGATGATCCGGATCTCCTCCTCGACGTTGTACGCCATGCTGAGCGCACGACGCAGCGCGATCTTGTCTTTGGCATAGCCGCCGACGACCGGGTCTTCCATATTGAAGTATGTATACGTCACCGTCGGCTGTAGGCCGCGCGCGAGCACGATGCCCTGCCGGACAAATTCGGGCTTGAGCTTGTTGTCGATACCGAGCGCGTTGCTGACGAGATCGAACGGCACCTGTAGATAGTCGAGCTCGCGATTGCGGAACGCGAGCAGCCGCGGATTCGACTCCTCGATGATGTTGATCTCGATGCGTCCGATCGCGGGAATCTGCTTGCCGCGCATCTCCTTCATGATCGCGCGATCCTCAGGTTTCGAGCTCTCGGGAAACGTCTCGTCGCGATAGCCGGAATTTGCTTCCAGAACGATCTTCTGCGTGCGCCGCCATTCCTTGAGGCGGTACGGCCCGGTCCCGACCGGATTCGCCATCGCCCAGCCGCTGTCGTCGCCGTATTTCTCGATGACCTCGCGGGCCACGGCTGCCGTCGGTGATGTCGTCAGGTCCGATTGCAGCTCATAGGTCGGGAAGTTGAGCTTGACCTGAATGGTGTAGCGATCGATCGCTTGCAAGCCTTCGATGGGCGCATCGTAATCAAACTTTCCGGAGGCTTTCGCGCCCGCGACAACCTTGTCCGCGCCGACCAGCTTGCCGTCGAAAACCGACACGTTATTCGAGCGTGCTCTGGGGTCGATAATGCGCTTCCACGCGTAGACATAGTCTGCGGCGACGAGCTCACGCTTCTTGCCGTTGAATGCGGGATCTTCGGAGAAGAAAATGCCCGGCCTGACGTGCATGATCCAGGTCTTGCCGTCTGGCGATATCTCCGGCATCGCGGTCGCCGTGTTGGGAACGATCTTGTAGGGCCGGGCGAGATAGTCGTAGCGGTACAGCGGATCGAAGATCACGCGGTTGACATATGACGAGTAGACATCGCCGACGGGCTGCGGATCGAAGCCAGTCTCGGCGATCGGAAACGATACGTGCAGCGTCTTGGTGAGGTCCGCGGCGCCCACGCTGGTGACGCTGAGGGCGGCAATAAACGCCACAACGACGGCGGTGATGCTTCGCGTCGCGCGCATCACAACAGTTTTTCGATATCGCCGGCGATGGCTTCGGGCTCGACGTTGGGCGCGTAACGCTCGATCACGTTGCCGTGGCGATCGACCAGGAACTTGGTGAAGTTCCACTTGATGACCTCGGAGCCGAGCACTCCCGGCCTGGCCTTCTTCAGATACTGGTAGAGCGGTGCGGCCTTGTCGCCGTTGACATCCACCTTGGCAAACAGCGGAAAGGTCACTCCATAGTTGATCTCACAGAACGACCCGATCTCCTCTTCGCTCCCGGGCTCCTGCGCGCCGAACTGGTTGCAGGGAAAGCCGAGGACATCGAGCCCGCGCGCGTGCATTTTCTTGTACACCGCCTCGAGCCCCTTGTACTGCGGCGTGAAGCCGCATTTGCTCGCGGTGTTCACGATCAACAGGACCTTGTTCTTGTACTGGT
>VBDA01000632.1:1788-3160 GCA_005883655.1 Betaproteobacteria bacterium
AGATGGATTTGGGTACTGAGTTGCTCGCTGATTTGGTCATGGCATGCTCCGGAATATGAATCTGTGCCTGCACATTATGCGCTGGCGGCTCGCGTCTTGGCGCTGGCAAGAGCCGCCGTTGCCCAACCGCGGATCGGCGTCATGCCTTGCCGAAACCGCCGCCGCCAGGCGTCTGGATGACGAACACGTCGCCTTCGTTCATCTCGACCTTGAAGGTTGCACCGAAGTCCAGGCGCACGCCGCCGACGCGCTCCACCCAGTTGCGGCCGACGTCGCCCGGCGCACCGCCTGCCATGCCGAACGGCGGCACGCGGCGGTGGTTGGCGAGCATGGCAGCGGTCATGGGTTCGAGAAAGCGCACGCGCCGCTCACCGCCGTCGCCGCCACGATGTCGACCCGCGCCGCCGCTGCCGAGGCGCAGCCTGAATTCCTCGAGACGCACTGGAAAACGCCACTCGAGAACCTCGGGATCGGTGAGCCGGGAGTTGGTCATGTGCGTCTGCACCACGCTGGCGCCGTCGAAATCAGGACCCGCGCCCGCGCCTCCGGAGATCGTCTCGTAATACTGGTAGGTTTCGTTGCCGAAGGTGAAGTTGTTCATGGTGCCCTGAGACGCGGCGAGCGCGCCAAGGGCGCCATATAGCGCGTCGGTTACCGCCTGCGATGTTTCGACGTTGCCGGCGACCACCGCGGCGGGATAGCGCGGCGCCAGCATCGATCCCTCTGG
Organism: Betaproteobacteria bacterium; assembly: GCA_005883655.1. Lineage (GTDB taxonomy): Bacteria > Pseudomonadota > Gammaproteobacteria > Burkholderiales > Casimicrobiaceae > PALSA-1003. Next base: position 2,516 of record VBDA01000632.1, read on the forward strand.
AATCACGATATTGAGCGGCTTCAGGCAGCCTGCGTTCATCGGAATCTCGTCATCGACAAGCGTGCGAAAAACATACAGCACCGCCGCCTTGCACACCGCCGACGGAGCGTTGAAGTTGGTGGGCTGCTGCGCGCTGGTGCCCGTGAAGTCGATCGCCGCCTCCCGCTTTGCCTTGTCGATGCGGATGGTCACGACGATCTTCGCGCCGTTGTCCATCTCGTACTCGAAGTGCCCGTCCTTGAGCACATCGAGAACGCGGCGCACCGCTTCCTCGGCGTTATCCTGCACGTGCGCCATGTAAGCGCGCACGACGTTCAAGCCGAAATGCGCGACCATCTTTTTCAGCTCCTCGATCCCCTTCGTACACGCGGCAACCTGCGCTCGGAGATCGGCCAGATTCTGGTCGATGTTGCGCGATGGATATCTGCCCGAAGCGAGGATCGCTCGCATCTCCTGGTCGAGAAAGCGGCCTTGGGCGACTAACTGGACGTTGTCGAGCAGCACGCCCTCCTCCTCGACATACGTCGAGTCTGGCGGCATCGAGCCCGGCGTCGTGCCTCCGATGTCAGCGTGATGGCCCCGGGAGGCGACATAGAACTCGGGTGCCGCGGCGTCGAGAAAAACCGGCGCGATCACTGTCACGTC
>VBDA01000176.1 GCA_005883655.1 Betaproteobacteria bacterium
AACATCGCGAAGATGGGCGAATCACTGGCGAAGAACCCGACACCGATGAACTTCCACAGCGCGCTGAACGTCGTGCGCGACATCGTCAAGGCGAATCCGGACGCCATCCTCGTCAACGAGGGCGCGAACGCGCTCGACTTCACGCGCAGCATCGTGGACATGTACAAGCCGCGCAAGCGGCTGGATGTCGGTACGTGGGGCGTAATGGGCATCGGTATGGGCTTTTCGGTCGCAGCGGCGGTGGTCAGCGGCGAGCAGGTGATCGCGGTCGAGGGCGACAGCGCCTTCGGTTTCTCCGGCATGGAAGTCGAGACGATCTGCCGCTACAACCTGCCGGTCTGCGTCGTGATCCTGAACAACAACGGCGTCTACCGCGGCGACGAAGTGAATACCACCGGCGGACGCGATCCGTCACCCTTGGTGTTCGTCAAGGGCGCGCGCTACGAAAAACTGATGGAGGCCTTCGGTGGCGTGGGTCTGCTGGCCACGACGCCGGCCGAGCTTCGCAAGGCGATGGAAGAAGCGATCCGCTCGCGCAAGCCTACGCTGATCAACGCGGTCATCGACGAAAAGGCGGGTACGGAAAGCGGCCGCATCACGAGTCTCAATCCCGCCGCAAAGAAGAAACCGTGACGGCCGCCAGTCCCGCAGGGCCGTCCCAAGGGACTGGCCAGCTCCCCAGGGGGCAGCGAGCAAAGCGAGCGTGGGGGGATGTTCATCCCGGTCGGCGTAGCGCTTTCGCCAATGACGGCATTGGATAGGGGAACGTAATGGGCAAGGCATTGGATGGTGTCGAAATCCTTGATTTCACGCATGTGCAATCGGGGCCGACATGCACGCAGCTTCTGGCGTGGCTGGGCGCGGACGTGATCAAGGTCGAACGGGCCGGCGAGGGAGACATCACGCGCGGCCAACTGCGCGACATTCCCGGCGTAGACAGCCTTTATTTCACGATGCTCAACCACAACAAGCGCTCGATCACCATCGATGCCAAAAATCCGAAAGGCAAGCAGATTCTCGAAGCGCTGGTGAAAAAGTGCGACGTGCTGGTCGAGAATTTCGCGCCCGGCGCGCTGGACCGCATGGGGCTCACCTGGGAGCACATCCAGTCGCTCAACCCGCGCATGATCGCCGCCTCGGTGAAGGGCTTCGGACCCGGCCCGTATGAGGATTGCAAGGTGTATGAGAATGTCGCGCAGTGCGCCGGCGGATCGGCGTCCACCACCGGCTTCGACGACGGCCCACCGGTCGTGACCGGCGCGCAAATCGGCGACAGCGGCACCGGCTTGCATCTCGCACTCGGCATCGTTGCCGCGCTTTATCAGCGCAACACGACCGGAAAAGGACAGAAGGTGCTCGCCGCGATGCAGGACGGCGTGCTCAATCTTTGCCGCGTGAAGCTGCGCGATCAGCAGCGCCTCGCGCGCACCGGCGTGATGGAGGAATATCCGCAGTACCCGAACGGCAAGTTCGGTGACGCAGTCCCGCGTGCCGGCAACGCGTCGGGTGGCGGCCAGCCTGGCTGGATCCTCAAGTGCAAAGGATGGGAGACCGATCCCAATGCCTATATCTATTTCATCACGCAGGCACCGGTATGGAAGGACATCTGCAAAGTCATCGGCCGCGAAGATTGGCTGACGCATCCCGACTACGCGACGCCGAAGGCACGGCTCCCTCACCTCATGGACATCTTCGCCGGCGTCGAGGAGTGGACCAAGACCAAGACCAAGTTCGAGGCGATGGACATCCTGAACGAGTACGACATTCCGTGCGGCCCGATCCTGTCGATGAAGGAAATTGCCGAGGAGCCGTCGCTGCGGGAAACGGGAACGGTGGTTGAAGTCGATCACCCCAAGCGCGGCAAATACCTGAGCGTAGGCAATCCAATCAAGATGTCCGAAAGTGCCACCGAGGTGAAGCGCTCACCGCTGCTTGGCGAGCATACCGACCAGGTTCTGGCGGAGCTCGGCTATAGCGCGCAGCAGATTGCGGAGCTGCGCAGTTCGGGTGCCATCTGACGGCGCATCGATCGACACGCAGTAAGCGGGCAATAACCAACAAGCAATAAGCGAACTTACTCCGCCGCGACGGGCGGCGCATACCAATCCAGAGGAAGAACATGGCGCATGACAAAGCCGCGGTCAGGAAAATTCTCGACAAGGTCAAGGCCGAAGGCCGCGCCTCGCTGACAGCGCCGGAAGGCAAGCTGGTCTGCGATGCCTACGGTATCGCGGTGCCGAAGGAAGGTGTTGCGACCTCGGCAGCCGAGGCGGCAAAGATCGCCTCCGGCATGGGCTTTCCGGTAGTGCTCAAGATCGTGTCTCCCGAGATCCTCCATAAGACCGAGGCGGGGGGCGTGCTGGTCGGCGTAAAGAGCGCGCAAGAGGCGGAGAAAGGCTTCGCGACCATCATGGCCAACGCCAAGAAATACGATGCCAAGGCGAAGCTCCTTGGCGTCCAGGTGCAGCAGATGCTCGCCGGCGGGCAGGAGGTCATCATCGGCGCGGTCACCGATCCTTCGTTCGGCAAGCTGGTCGCCTTCGGACTCGGTGGAATTCTGGTCGAGGTGCTGAAGGACATCACCTTCCGCCTCGCTCCGGCGGCGCGCGAAGACGCGTTGTCGATGCTCGACGGCATAGCCGCGGCTGAAATATTGAAGGGCGTTCGCGGCTCCGATCCCGTCCATCGCGAGGCGCTGGCCACGCTGATTCAGCACGTGTCCGAGCTTATCTCGGATTTTCCCGACATTACCGAGATGGATTTGAACCCGGTGTTCGCGACCAGCAAGGGCGCCATTGCCGCCGACGTGCGCATCGTGGTCGATTTCTCGCCGGCGCCGCCCCGTTATCGGCCCAGCCACGACGATATCGTGCGCGACATGAACCGGATCATGAAGCCCGACGCGGTTGCCGTCATCGGCGCTTCGAGCGAAGAAGGGAAGATCGGCAACTCGGTCATGAAAAACCTGATCAACGGCGGCTACAAGGGAGAGATCTATCCAATCAATCCTTCCGCCGGCGAGATCATGGGCCGCAAGGCCTACAAGAGCGTCAAGGACGTCCCGGGCAAGATCGACGTGGCGGTGTTCGCGATTCCGGCCAAGTTCGTCGCCCAGGCATTGATCGAAGTCGGCGAAAAGAAGATTCCCGGCGCGGTGCTCATACCCTCGGGCTTCGCCGAAACCGGCAACATGGCAGGACAGCAGGAAATCGTCGAAATCGGGCGCAAATACGGCGTGCGGCTGATGGGGCCGAACATCTACGGCTTCTATTACACGCCCAAGAATCTGTGCGCCACGTTCTGCACCGCGTACGACGTCAAGGGCCACGCCGCGCTGTCCTCGCAGTCGGGCGGCATCGGCATGGCGATCATCGGCTTCTCGCGCTCGGCGAAAATGGGCGTCTCGGCGATCGTCGGACTCGGCAACAAGTCCGACATCGACGAAGACGATCTGCTGACCTTCTTCGAACAGGACGACAACACCACCATCATCGCCCAGCATTGCGAAGACCTGAAGGACGGTCGCGCGTTCGCCGAAGTCGCCAAGCGCGTGTCGAAGAAAAAGCCCATCGTCATGCTCAAGGCCGGCCGCACCAGTATGGGTGCTCGCGCGGCAAGCTCGCACACTGGCGCGCTCGCCGGCAACGACAAGATCTACGAGGACGTGCTGAAGCAATCCGGCGTGATACGCGCTCGATCCTTGCGCGACCTGCTCGAGTTCGCGCGAGCGATTCCGGTTCTCCCCGCACCCAAGGGCGAGAACGTGATCATCATCACCGGCGCGGGCGGCTCC
>VBDA01000177.1 GCA_005883655.1 Betaproteobacteria bacterium
CGGCCGCGCGCATCGCGCACACGCTTATCGGCGCCGGCTGCGAAAGGGGCGATCGTGTGGCGGTACAGGTCGATAAGTGCTGGCAGGCGCTCGCGCTCTATCTAGCGTGCTTGCGCGCGGGCCTCGTCTATCTGCCTTTGAACACCGCCTATCAAAAAAGCGAGCTGACGTATTTTTTCGGCGATGCCGAGCCGCGCGTCATAGTCTGCAGCCCGGAGAATCTCACCACCGTCGCCGCACTCAGGCCCGAGGCGACCGTCCTGACTCTTTCCGGCGACGAAGGAACCCTGCTCGAGCTCGCACGCGCCGCGCCCGAGACTTTCGATACCGTCGTTTCCGCGCCGGACGACCTAGCAGCGATCGTTTACACCTCAGGCACGACCGGTCGTGCCAAAGGTGCAATGCTCACCCACCGCAACCTGGCGAGCAACGCACTGACCCTCGTCAATGCCTGGGGCTTCACGCGGGGGGACGTGCTGCTGCACACCCTGCCGCTCTACCACGTTCACGGCCTCTTCGTGGCCTGCCACTGCGCGCTCCTTTCGGGCAGCCGCATGCTCTGGCTGCCTAGATTCGACGCGGCCGAGGTGATCGGCCAGCTTCCGCACGCGACCGTGATGATGGGTGTGCCAACCTTCTATACCCGATTGCTCGCCGAGCCAGGCTTTGCGAAAGACGCCTGCCGCTCCGTGAGGCTTTTCATTTCGGGCTCGGCGCCCCTTCTTCCCGAGACGTTCAACGAATTTCGCTCGCGCTCCGGACACGCGATTCTCGAGCGCTACGGTATGAGCGAGACCGGAATGAATACTTCGAATCCGCTCCATGGCGAGCGAATCTGCGGCAGCGTGGGCCCGCCGTTGCCGGGAGTGACGTTGCGTGTCGTCGACTGCGAGGGGCGGCCGTGTCTCCCCGGCACCGTCGGAGGCATCGAGGTCAAGGGCCCCAACGTGTTCGCCGGCTACTGGCGAATGCCGGACAAAACGCGTGAAGAGTTTACCGCCGACGACTTTTTCAGGACCGGAGACGTGGGCGAACTGCTCGACAACGGCTATTTGAAGATCGTGGGGCGGGCGAAAGATCTGATCATCACCGGTGGGCTCAACGTTTACCCGAAGGAGATCGAGGAAAGAATAGATGCGCTGCCGGGCATCGCCGAGTCAGCGGTCATCGGCGTGCCGGACCCCGACTTTGGCGAAGCAGTAACGGCAGTCGTCGTCGCCAAAGCGGGGCAGGCGCCGAGCGAAGCCGGTCTCATTGAGGCGCTGAAGGCGGAGATTGCCCATTTCAAAGTGCCCAAGCGCGTGCATTTCGTGGAAGAACTGCCGCGCAACGCGATGGGCAAGGTCGAGAAGAAGACTTTGCGGAAGCGTTACTCAGCCGGCTCACCGTAGCGGCGCCGATGCCGAGCAATCCGGCGATGGACCGACCACGCACCCGATGACAAGAAACACCGGGATGAGGGTCAATCCAAACTATCCCTTCACATCTTCTTGGTGATGAACGTCCACTCGCGG
>VBDA01000178.1 GCA_005883655.1 Betaproteobacteria bacterium
GAAAGGGTACTGCGGATCGTTGTATCCAGGCGTCGATGGATGACCCGGCGTCACCAGCGAATCGATCAAGGCTTCATCTTCCGCGTCGAGGACCTTGCCGACCGCGGACAGGTAATCGGTCCACTGCTCGAACGTGCGCGGCCCGGCAATCACCGAGCTGACGATCTCGTTGCGCAGCACCCATGCCAGCGCGAACTGGGTCGCGGTGAGTCCCTTTTTTGCGGCGTGCGCCTTGATGGTCTGCGCCATCGCGATCGATTCGTCGCGAAATTCCGTTTCCATCATCCGCCGATCCTTGCGCGCGACGCGCGAGCCCGACGGCGGCTCCGCACCGGGAGAATACTTGCCGGTCAGGATCCCGCGTGCGAGAGGGCTGTAGGGCACGACGCCGATTCCGTGATAGTCGCAGGCGGGCAGGATCTCGACCTCGGGCCCGCGATTCATCGCGTTGTAGTAGGGCTGGCACACGACTGGCTGCGGCACGCCCAGATCGGCGCACACGCCGACCACTTCTGCGATGCGCCAGCCGCGGTAATTGGACACGCCGAAGTAACGTATCTTGCCGGCGCGGATCAGGTCGCCCATCGCTTCGATGGTCTCCGACAGCGGAGTGTCGGTATCGTCCTTATGAAGGTAGTAGATGTCGATGTAGTCGGTCGCGAGCCGCTTCAGGCTGTCGTCGCAGGCCTGCATGATCCACCGGCGCGACAGGCCTCCGTCGTGCGGCGCCTGGGTCATCACGTTGCCGACTTTGGTGGCGAGGATCCAGCGGCGACGATTCGCGGCGATGGCGGGACCGACAATCGCCTCCGATGCACCCTTGACATAGACGTCCGCGGTGTCGATGAAGTTGACGCCTGCATCGAAGGCCGAAGCGATGATGCGCTCCGCGGCAGCCTGGTCGGTGCGATCGCCGAACATCATCGTACCAAGGCAGATCTCCGAGACTTCGAGACCGCTGTCACCCAAGCGGCGAAATTGCATCGACATGATCGTCAACCGTTGATCGAAAGGCGACATGCTGAAGCAAAGTGCGCCCCCGCGCAATCGCCGTGAAGGCGATGACGCTACGGTATAATTCACCGCTCCATCCCTCGCAGTTTCGCTCTCCCATGCATGTTTTTTTCGAGGACGACGGCGCGTTCAAGGCCGGCACCGTCCTCGCCGACAACGATACCTCGCTCCAGGTCGAAGCGATTTCCGGCAAGCGCTTGAAGCTCAAGGCGGCGAACGTACTGCTGCGTTTCTCGGGTCCGGCGCCGTCGATATTGCTCGCCGATGCGCAGGCGATCGCGGCCGGGATCGATCCCGACTTCCTGTGGGAGGTGTGCGGTGAGGCGGAGTTCGGGTTTGCCGAGCTCGCGGGGGAATATTTCGGCCGGGCGCCTGCGCCGAGCGAAGCCGCGGCGCTGGCGCTGCGGCTGCACGCCTCGCCGATGCATTTCTACAAGAAGGGGAAGGGACGCTACAAGGCCGCTCCTGCGGAGGCACTGCAGGCGGCGCGCGCCGGCGTCGAGCGCAAGCGTCGCGAAATGGAGGAAGTGGCGGCGTACGCAGCCGAGCTGCAGGCACACCGCCTGCCGCCAGGCTTTCGGGAAAAGCTGCCGATGCTGCTCTACAAGCCCGACAAGCTCGCACTCGAAACGCGCGCGCTCGCTGTCGCCTGCGAGGCCGCGCGCACGCATCCCTTGGCGCTGCTCGCCGCATGCGGCGCGATTCCGTCCACCCACGATTACCATTTCAATCGCTTTCTGTTCGACGCGTTTCCGCGCGGGACGGATTTCCCCCGCATCGACGATCTGCCGACGGCTCCGGATTTGCCGCTCGCGGCGGTGCGCGCGTTCTCGATCGACGATGCAACGACCACCGAGATCGACGACGCCTTCTCGGTGCGCAGTCTTGCCAATGGAAACCTGGAGATCGGGATTCATATCGCGGCGCCGGCGTTGGTCATCGCTCGCGGCTCGCCGCTGGACGCGATTGCGCGGGCGAGACTGTCCACGGTCTACATGCCCGGACGCAAGATCACCATGCTGCCGGAGACGGTGATCGGGCGCTTTACGCTCGCCGCCAACAGCGCGCCGGCGGCGCTTTCGCTTTATGTCGAGACGACACACGACGGCGTCGTCGTCAGGCAGTCGACAAGGGCCGAGCGGGTGCCGATCGCCGCCAATCTTCGACTCGATGCGATAAGCGAGTGCTTTGCCTCGGACGCGTCAGTGTCGGATCCGGAATGGAGCGACGAGTTGCGCGCGCTGTGGCGGCTCGCCCGAAGGCTGGAGGAGAGCCGTGGCAAGGCGGACGTAACGCGCGTGGATTACAACTTCCTGGTCGACTGGGACGCCTCGCCCGACGGCCGGGTGGCGATCGTGCCGCGGCCACGAGGGTCGCCGCTGGACAAGCTGGTCGCCGAGCTCATGATTCACGTCAACAGCAGCTGGGGAAAGGTGCTGGTCGACGCCGGCGTGCCAGGTCTTTATCGCACCCAGCAGGTGGGCAAGGTCCGCATGAGCACCAAGCCGGAGCCGCACCAGGGCCTGGGCGTTGCGCAATACCTATGGGCCAGCTCGCCGCTGCGCCGCTACAGCGATCTGGTCAACCAGCGGCAGCTGCTCGCGGTTCTCGACGGAGGAGCGGCGGTCTACGCCGAGGGCGACGCGGAGCTGTTCGCGATCATGGCCGACTTCGAGCTGACGTATTCGCAGTACGCCGAGCTGCAAGGCCAGATGGAGCACTACTGGTGCCTGCGCTGGTTGCAGCAGGAAAATATCGCCGAGAGCGAGGCGACCGTCGTTCGCGACAACCTGGTCCGGTTCGACGGGATTCCGCTGTATGTTCGTGTCCCCGACATGCCGGCATTGACGCCCGGGACCCGGGTGCGTCTCGGGGTGGGGCAGATCGACCTTCTTGCCGCGACCGTCGAGGCGCGTTTTATCGGCGCCGCCTGACCCGTCCCCCCAAGTCCGGCGCCGAAAGGCCCCCCGGGCCAAAAAACAATGATTTACGGAACAGGAATATACTAATGTCATGGCTAAGGCTACCAAGAGCCCGCATTTGCGAGCGGTCACAGGCGCCTCGCCCGCGCCGTCAGCTCCTACGGTCGAGGAGGCCGCTGCGCGCCCTCACGTACGCGTTCTACCGACGCCCGAGCCGCGCACCATGTCGCTGTCGTTCCTCGCCGAACCAGCGCCGCGCAATCGTTTGCTCATGTGGGCGATCATCGGCTCGATATTCCTGCACGCGGTCGTGCTCGCGATTCGCTTTGCCCCGATCGACCTGAGCAAATTCGAGCGCGACGCTCCACCGCTCGAAGTCGCGCTGGTCAACGCCAAATCGGTGTCCAAGCCGACCAAGGCCGATATCCTCGCGCAGGCGAACCTGGATGGCGGCGGCAATACCGACGCCAAACGCCGCGCCAAGACACCGCTGCCCGCGCTTCCCAAGGACAATGCGACGGCCGAGCTTGCGGTGGCCGCGCAGAAGGTCGAGGCGCTCGAAAGGAAGAGCCAGGAAATGTTGACCCGGCTCAAATCGGCAGCGGCAATCGAAACGCCGAAGCCGATACCGAACGCGGCGCCGGACATGCCCGAGCTGCCGACCGCGAGCGAGATGATGCAGCGAACGATGGAAGCGATGCAGCTCGAAGCGCAGATTGCCAAGGACATGGACGCGTACCAGAAACGCCCGAAGCGGCGCTTTGTCGGTGCGCGAGCCGAAGAATATCGCTTTGCACGCTACATCGAGGACTGGCGGCTCAAAGTCGAAGGCATCGGCAACCGCAACTATCCGGAGGCAGCGCGCGCACAAAAACTCTACGGGAGCCTGCTGTTGACCGTCGGCATTCGCGCCGATGGCAGTCTCGAAACCGTCGTCGTCGACCGCACCTCCGGACAGAAGATACTCGACCTCGCCGCGATCCGGATCGTCGAGATGGGAGGACCTTACGCGGCGTTTCCGCCCAACATCAGCCGCGATACCGATATCCTCTACATCACTCGAACGTGGAGCTTCGCGCCCGGCGATTCCTTGACCTCGCACTGACCGCCGGCGTGCAGACGTGCGTATCGGCGCATCGCGGCTGGTCCCTTAGTGCACTGACACTGGCGGCGTTGTTTCGCTGAATCCGATCAGGGCTCGTTTCATGGACCGTTACGCCGTCATCGGTAATCCCGTCGCGCACAGCAAGTCGCCGCTGATCCACGAGGCATTTGCTCGGGCGACCGGCCAGCGCATGAGTTACGAGCGCCTGCTCGCTCCGCGCGACGGGTTTGTTGCGACTGTTGAGCGTTTCGTGGCCGAGGGAGGCAGGGGTCTCAACGTCACGGTGCCGTTCAAGCTCGAGGCCTATGCGCTGGCAAAAGAAAAGAGCTCGCGCGCCGACGAAGCGCAGGCGTGCAACACGCTGGCCTGGCGCGGCGATCATTGGTACGCGGACAATACCGACGGCGTCGGGTTGATGCGTGATCTCACCCACAACCTGCACGAACCGCTCGCGGGCCGCGATGTGCTCGTGCTCGGTGCCGGGGGTGCAGCGCGCGGAGTCATGGGTCCGTTGCTGGCGAAGACACCGCGGAGCGTGGTGGTGCTCAATCGTACCGAGCGAAGGGCTGCGGAGCTCGCGGCGGCATTTATGCAACACGGACCGGTGACGGCGTTGTCGGCGGCGCAGTTGAATGGCAGGCGATTCCACCTGGTCATCAACGCCACCAGCATCGGCATCAATGGCGATGTTCCCGAAAGCCTCTGGCCGCGGCGCCCCTTCGCGCCCGGCGGCCTCGCCTATGACCTGGTATATGCGGACGTGCCCACGCCATTCCTGCGCTGGGCATCCAAGCAGTCCGCGGAGCGAATGGCCGACGGTCTCGGCATGCTGATCGAGCAGGCGGCGGAAAGCTTCGTTGTGTGGCGCGGAGTGCGCCCGGAGACGCAGCCCGTATTCGCCATGCTGCGGCCGGGAAGCTAGCCGCATGCGCGAGCTTGGCCGCTGGCTCCTCTGGACGATGTTCGCGATTTTCGCGCTTGTCGCGTTGCTGCAGGTGTGGTACGCCGTGCACATCTGGTGGTGGCGCGACCACCCGCCGCGCGAAACCGCGTTCATGGCGATGCGGCTTTCCGAGCTGAAGGCCAAGCGGCCGCAAGCACGGCTGCAATACGTGTGGGTTCCCTACGAGCGCATCTCGATCAAGCTCAAGCAGGCGATGATTGCCGCCGAAGACGCGAAGTTCGTCGACCACGAAGGCTTCGACTGGGACGGCATTCAGCTGGCGATGGACAAGAATATGCGCAAAGGCAGGGTCGTCGCCGGAGGCTCGACGATTTCGCAGCAACTGGCCAAGAACCTGTTTCTTTCGGGGGAGCGAAGCTACTGGCGCAAGGCCGAGGAAGCCGCGATCACGGTGATGCTGGAAGCCATCCTCGACAAACGGCGCATCTTCGAGCTCTACCTCAACGTCATCGAGTGGGGCAACGGGGTTTTCGGCAGCGAGGCGGCCGCGCGTCATTATTTCGGCACTGGCGCGAGCGATCTGAGCGCCGAGCAAGCGGCTCGGCTGGCGGCGATGGCGCCCAATCCACGTCACTACGACAGCACGCCGAACTCGAAAGGGCTGGCGCGCAAGGTACCTATCATTCTCGCGCGCATGCCCTCGGCAGAGTTGCCGTAGCCGGAACCACCCCTTCTGAAGCGGAATAAAATTCGATCGAAGGATGTTTACAGACGGCGACAGGAATCCGGCGTCTGAATGACTACCATGGAGACAGGGCGCCGGGGCCGGACGCTAAACGGCTTCCAGCGCCGCCGGCGCGCAATGTCTGACACCCTACCCGATCCCGATCTTATCGCGGCGCTGCCGCGATTGCGCCGGTACGCGCGCGTTCTGACGGGCGACCTCAATCGCGCCGATGATCTGGTACAGGACACCCTGACCCGTGCCTGGGCAAAGCGGGAGCTTTGGCAGGAAGGAAGCGATCTGCGTGCGTGGCTGTTCACCATCATGCATAACGTGCACATCAATCAGTTTTCGTTGCGCCAGCGTGAATTCTTGGAGATCTCTCTCGATGCCGACGAGGGCGCGACGGGCGCATGGGAAATCCCGGTGCGTGCGACGCAATCCGACCGGGTGGAGCTGGCGGAGCTCTTTGCGCAGATTAGCAGGCTGCCGGACGAGCAGCGCGAAGTCCTTCTGCTCGCGGCGGTCGAGGAAATGCGCTACCAGGACATCGCGAAGGTGCTATGTGTGCCGATAGGCACCGTGATGTCGCGACTTAGCCGAGCGCGGGAGAAGCTGCGGCGGATGACCGGCGACGCTTATTCGTCGCCGCTCAAGGTGGTGAAATGAAAACGGCGCTATCGGTGACCGGCGACGATCTTCACGCCTACGCCGACGGCCAGCTCTCGCCCGGGCGCGCGGCGCAAGTCGGCGACGCCCTCGAGCGCGACCCGGCGCTTGCTGCGCGCCTCACCGACATCCAGCAGCAGAACGC
>VBDA01000179.1 GCA_005883655.1 Betaproteobacteria bacterium
GAGAGGTAGACATCGACGCCGGCTGCGGAGAGGCCCGCCTCCAGCGCGGCCTCCAGCAGATAGCCGGAGATGCGCGTGTCCTTGCCGATCAGCACCGCGGGCGTCTCGCCGCGGCGGCCTGCGGATTCGGCCGCCAGCACCCGACCGGCGGCGTATCCCAGTCGCAACACGAGCTCGGGCGTGATCGGCAGCTCGCCCACGCGACCGCGAACGCCGTCGGTTCCGAAATATTTTTTGCTCATTGTTCTCGAAGCGGAGTCGCAAAGGTGCGAAGGTACACGAAATGGATCGGCATTCGATTTCCGCTACTCGAGGGAATAACAAATTGTAGTCATCAGAGCACTCGTGGTTGCTCGCCTTCCACCGCGCGCCAGACCTTGAGCGCGTCGGCGGTCTCGCGAACATCGTGCACCCGAACGATCGCCGCGCCGCGCGCGACGGCCGCCAGCGCCGCAGCGACGCTGCCCGCCATCCTGTCATCGACGTTACGGCCGGTCAGGACGCCGATGGTCGACTTTCTCGACAGCCCCGCGAGCAGCGGATAGCCAAGCGCGGCAATCTCGGTGAGCCGCCGCAGCAAAGTCAGATTATGTTCCACAGTCTTGCCGAAGCCAAAGCCGGGGTCGAGCACGATCCGGTGGCGATCTATGCCCGCGGCCAGACAAGCCGAGGCGCGCTCCGCGAGAAAAGCCGCCACGTCGGCAACGACGTCCTCGTAGCTCGCGCTGTGCTGCATCGTCGCCGGTTCGCCCTGCATGTGCATGAGGCAGACCGCGGCGCTGCCCTCCGACAGCGCTTCGATGGCGCCGGGTGCGCGCAGCGCGTTGATATCGTTGATCATGGAGGCGCCCGCCGCGATTGCGGCACGCATCACGACGGGCTTGCGGGTGTCGACCGAGATCGGCACGCCGCGCGCATCGCAGGATGGGCGAATGTTCTCCAGCAAGGGGATGACGCGATCGAGCTCGTGGGCCTCCGGTGTCGGCACCGCTCCGGGTCGGGTCGACTCGCCGCCGATATCGACGATGTCGGCGCCCTCGCCAAGCATCTGCCGGACGCGGTCGGTCGCGTCTCGCAGATCGAGAAAGACGCCGCCGTCCGCGAACGAGTCCGGGGTGATATTGAGCACGCCCATGACCAACGGGCGATCGAGGGAAAGGCGATAGCGGCCGCAGACAAGCGCCTCGGAATGCGCGGCCATTATCGTCCGCTCACTCCGGCCCTCTCCGTGCGACCGGGCGCGAGGCGGAATCGCGCGTTACGCCGGCGTTGCGGACGGCGCGGCGTCGGGACCGGCGTCGGGACCGAAGGTAGTGCCGGCGGGCGAAGTCGAAGGCTTGGGCGGACGCGGCGGCCGGCCCTGCATGATGTCCTCGACCTGCTCGCTATCGAGCGTTTCCCATTCGAGCAAGGTCTTGGCCATCATTTCGACCTTGTCGCGGTTCCCTTCGATGAGCTTGCGCGCCAGCCCGTACTGCTCGTCGATGATGCGCCGGATCTCGAGATCGACCTTTTGCATGGTCGCCTCGGACACGTTTTTCTGGGTCGCGATCGAGCGGCCAAGAAAGACTTCGCCTTCGTTCTCGGCGTAGACCATCGGGCCCAGCGTATCCGACATGCCGTAGCGGGTGACCATGTCACGCGCCATCTGCGTCGCGCGCTCGAAGTCGTTGCCGGCGCCGGTCGTCATCTGGTGCATGAAGATCTCTTCCGCGATGCGGCCGCCGAAAAGCACGGCGATGCGCTGCAGAAGGTAGTCGCGATCGAAGGAATAGCGGTCAGCCTCGGGAAGCTGCATGGTCACGCCGAGAGCGCGCCCACGCGGAATGATAGTCACCTTGTGGACCGGGTCGGATTTGGGCAGCAGCTTGGCCACTACGGTGTGTCCCGACTCGTGGTAGGCAGTGTTCCTCTTCTCTTCTTCGGACATGACCATCGATTTGCGCTCGGCGCCCATCATGATCTTGTCCTTGGCCATCTCGAAGTCGTCCATGTCGACCAGGCGCTTGCTCTTGCGCGCAGCAAAGAGCGCCGCCTCGTTGACCAGATTGGCCAGGTCCGCACCGGAGAAGCCCGGCGTGCCTCGCGCGATCAGCTCGGCCTTGACGTCGGTGGCGAGCGGCACCTTGCGCATGTGCACCAGGAGAATCTGCTCGCGGCCGCGGATGTCCGGCAGCGGCACGACTACCTGGCGGTCGAAGCGGCCCGGGCGCATCAGCGCCGGATCGAGCACGTCCGGCCGGTTGGTGGCGGCGATGACGATGACGCCGGAGTTGCCCTCGAAGCCGTCCATCTCGACCAGCAATTGATTGAGCGTCTGCTCGCGCTCATCGTTGCCGCCGCCCAGGCCCGCGCCGCGCTGGCGGCCGACGGCGTCGATTTCATCGATGAACACGATGCAAGGCGCGTTCTTCTTTGCCTGCTCGAACATGTCGCGCACGCGTGCCGCGCCGACGCCGACGAACATTTCGACAAAGTCAGAGCCCGAGATCGAGAAGAACGGAACCTTGGCTTCGCCGGCGATGGCCTTCGCGAGCAGCGTCTTGCCGGTGCCCGGATTGCCGACCATCAACACGCCACGCGGGATGCGCCCGCCCAGCTTCTGGAACTTGGACGGGTCGCGCAGAAACTCGACCAGCTCGGCGACTTCTTCCTTGGCTTCGTCGCAGCCGGCGACGTCGGCGAAGGTCACCGTATTATTGGCCTCATCGAGCATGCGCGCCTTGCTCTTGCCGAAGGAGAAAGCGCCGCCGCGGCCACCGCCCTGCATCTGGCGCATGAAGAAAATCCACACTCCGATCAAGAGCAGCATCGGGAACCAGGAGATGAAAACCTGAGCCAGGAAGCTTTGCTCTTCCTCGGGTTTGGCCTGGACCTTGACCCCGTCCTTGACCAGATCGCCGACCATCCACAAGTCGCCCGGACTGTAGGTGATGTTGGTCTTCTTGTCGGTGCCGACCCACTTGATGGTCCGGCCTTCGATCGACGCGGATTCGACCTTGCCCTGCTTGGCCTGGTCCATGAATTCGGAATAGGAAACGGCGTCGCGCGTGGTCTGGCGGGCGTCGAATTGTTTGACGACGGTCAATACCACCAGGCCGATGACCAGCCAGATGCCAACGTTCTTGAGCAAATTATTCAACGGGATCCTTCAGGCCCCAACGGGCCGATGTCTCAAATACCTGCAAATTTTAGCTCTTACCCGCCTCTGGCGCCAGACGCCCCGCCGGACGGTGTTTTATTCGGCATTCTGTCGTGCGCGGGCGACAAGCTGATGAATCCCTTGCCAACGAGATACACTTCTCGACTGCGATCGCGTGAAGCCTTGGGTTTTCGTACGTAAACCCTGTCGAAATAGACCTTCATGGAGCGCTGAAACTCGACGAATCCCTCGCCTTGGAACGCTTTGACGACAAAATCGCCTCCAGGTTGCAGCCACCGGACCGCGAATTCGAGCGCCAGCTCGCCCAGATGCACGCTTCGCGCCTGATCGGCCGATTCGACTCCGCTTAGATTGGGGGCCAAGTCCGACACCACAAGGTCGACTTTTCGGCCTTCGAGGCTGTTGGCGAGCGCGTCCAGCCCGGCCGCTTCCCGAAAATCCGCCTGCAAGAAATGCACCCCGGCGACTGGATCCATCGCCACCAGATCGAGCGCAATAATGCGCGCTGCGCGGCCCAGCCGTTCGCGCAGCAGCTGGGACCAGCTTCCTGGCGCCGACCCCAGATCGACGACCGCCATGCCCGGCCGGAATAGCCTGTCCTTTTCGGCCAGCTCGGCAAGCTTGAATGCGGCTCGCGAGCGATAGCCGAGTCGCTGCGCCTCCTGCACCCAATGATCGTTGACGTGCTGCTGCATCCACGCCTTGCCGAAGCGATTCTTTTTGCCGGCCGGACTGAGCGGTTTTTTTGTGTCGGCCATGGTGTCCCGCAACATACCCTGTGTCGGTGCGGTCAAACAACCCGAAACGTCCTGAAATGCTGCGTGTGCAGCACGATTTGTCGATTGACGTGTTGTGACAAGGCGCCTAGCCTAACTTTTCGTAGCTGCCCCGAACGGGAGGTTCCATGTCCCGGCACCAAGAGTCGAACACCACGTCGCCCGCGGACGCGGCGACATTCAAGTTTCTTGACGCGTACGACAACAAAATATTCTCCGACGATGACGGCGTCTTGCTCGGCCAGCTCTCCATGCTGAACGCGGGAGTGTTCGTCGAAGGCCACAACGATCGCGAGTGGCATGAAGCGGTTAGCTGCGCCGTTTCCGCGCACTGACGGTTGCACCTATGGGCGCCACAAAAATAGTCGGAATCTTGCTGCTCGTCGCGGGCCTTCTGGGCCTTTTTTACGGCCATTTCGAATACACCACGGAAACGCACGAAGGCCAATTCGGGCCGTTCAGATTTTCGGTCGCCGAAAAGGAGACGGCCGTCATTCCGAGCTGGGCAAGCCTTGCGGTAATCGTCGCCGGGGTCGTTCTGCTGGTCATCAACCGCAAATAGATCCAGTTGTTCGACTTCCTGACATCCACCAAGCGCCCGGCATCGGGCACACCGGTACTGCCGGCAGCGCAGGTCATCGAGCGGCTCAAGGCACTTACGCGGCCGACAGCTCCATGGGGCATCGTCGACGGCCATTCCGAAGGAGTCGACCTCATCGCTGAGTGGAAGATCGTCGACGCCCGCTGGTACGAGATTTTCGCAAAGGCGGGTCTGGCCAAGGTTTTCAGAATCTATTTAAAACTGGATGAAGCGGCGAAGGAGGTCAGGGCCCAGGATCACGAGTACGAAGTCTCTTGGGTCGCTGGCGTGCCGAAGCTTTCGATCGCCGTCAGGTCATTCAAGGGTCAAACGAAGTCGATTGAGTTCGGCGCCGGATATGGCTTCACCGAGGACCTCACCATCGGACAGCAGTACAAATACCGCTTCGAAACCGGCGAGATTAAAAAGCCCATCCAGGAAGCGGTCACGGCTTGCGGCTGGATATACAAGGGTGTTGTCTTTGGAAAGCTTTGAGCTGATTCTATTGCTGCGTTTCGCGCCTCGCCGACGCGCCGGTTAGCTTCGTTCTCGAGCCCACAATCCGCATTGAGCCGTGCCGGCGAATCTGGCACAGTCCGCTTCACCGCAGTTACGCCTTCGGCTGCGCATCAGCCCGCCGGCGTCAAGTGTCGACAAGCGGCGATCAGGAGTGCGTCTGCTGGTCGTCGCATTCATTCCGGTCCACTACGAACTGTGGGACCGGTTCCCGGTGTGGTACCACCTCGTCTTTTTGGCCTCGCTCGTCGCAGCAATAATCTTCGGCGCCATGTGCTATTCGTACTATGCTCGGCGGAAAGGCGAACCGCTCGCAGATTGACGGGCAGCTGGCAAGACCACATGACCGCTGACCAAGCAATGGCTTTCATTCGAGAGCATGGCGTCGTTCTTGCCTCGGCCAAGGGGTCGGTTCCGCGATTGGCCGACTTCATCGCGGGTGAATCCATCAAGGGAAGCTGGTGGGCTCACCCCAAAAGCCGTGAAATCTTCGCTATTTTCCAGGAGATCGGCGAGTCACCCGATATCCTGATCTGTCGCCTCGTCAATGGAAAGGTGACTATCGTTCACCGCCGGCTTTGGCCGGCTCTGGTTCGAGTGGCGCACCTCTTCCAGGCAAATCAGCTTGCGCAGGTGCATCAAGAACATACGTCTTCGGGTCATCATGTCAGCCGCGAACTCTCCTATCCAAAGTGGGTCCCTCCGCAAGTTATCGAAGAGGCGCAGCGCCTAGGTGAGCAGGAGGCATGCAGCGCCTTGGGTGCATGGGCCACCCTACCCGAAAAAGCCCCAAAGCCGACATGACGAGCACGATGCATCGCCGATCCAGTCCGGCTCGCAAGCCCTCGCTTGTACCGGCACGCTTGTCGGCCGCAACTCGTGATTGTCGGCGAGGCGTCGGCTAACCCGGTTCGCCAGACGTCATCGTGCCCGACATCCTTCCCGCCTATCTGCCGGTCGTCGACGCGCTGACGCCCGTCCTGCGGCGCTTGCCCGGTGTCATCGTGACCATCGACGGCCGCTTCGGGGTCGGCAAAACCACGCTCGGACGGTATCTTGCGTGGCACTTCAATGTGTCGTTGATCGAGACCGATTTGTTCCTCATCCCCACGCGAGACCACTTCATTCATCTCGACGACCAGATCAACCGCATC
>VBDA01000180.1:0-6342 GCA_005883655.1 Betaproteobacteria bacterium
GACCCGCGCCCCGGCCGCGGCGGCGACGAACATCGCCGCGGTGGAGATGTTGAAGGTATGCGCCGCGTCGCCGCCGGTACCGACGATGTCCAGCAGATGGTCGCGGTCGGGCACCTCGACCTTGGTCGCGAATTCGCGCATCACCTGTGCCGCGGCAGCGATCTCGCCGACGGTTTCCTTTTTCACCCTTAAGCCTACGGTAAATGCGGCGATCATCACCGGCGACGCTTCGCCATTCATGATTTTGCGCATCAGCGACAGCATTTCATCGTGAAAGATTTCGCGATGCTCGATGGTGCGCTGGAGCGCGTCCTGAATATCGATCGGCATGGTCGTTCCTGGTTTTCGGCTACTGCGGAGACTTGAGGAAGTTCGACAGCAACGCGTGACCATGCTCGGTCAGTATCGCTTCCGGATGAAACTGAACGCCCTGTACCGCAAACTCGCGATGACGCACGCCCATGATCTCGCCGTCGTCGCTTTCCGCAGTGACCTCCAGGCACTTTGGCATGGTGCCACGTTCGATCACCAGCGAATGATAGCGGGTCGCGGTGAATGGACTGGCCAGCCCTTCGAATACGCCTTCACCTCGATGGGCGATGGAAGATAATTTGCCGTGCATTACGCGGCCGGCACGTACGACACGTCCGCCGAACGCCTGGCCGATGGCCTGATGCCCGAGGCATACGCCGAGGATGGGAATTTCGCCCGCGAAACGCTGCACCAGCGACACCGAGATGCCTGCTTCGTTGGGTGTGCACGGGCCCGGCGAGATGACGATCCTCTCCGGCCGCCAGGCATTGATCTGCTCCAGGTTGATCGCGTCGTTGCGATGCACGTGCACATCGGCGCCGAGCTCGCCTAGGTATTGCGCGAGGTTGTACGTAAAGGAATCGTAGTTGTCGATCAGCAGCAGCATGGCTACCCCTAGCCGACGGATTCTATAGCGAATCAGTCAAGAATTAATGCCGGGTACCCCCTTGGATATCCCCAGTTCGGTTTGCTACCCGCTGGGGGTGCGGGGCGCGCTGGGGCAAAGCACGGACCTGGCGGGCTACCGCCGCCAATGAGAGCAGGAGAACGGATGCACGAGGGGAAATGGCCGCTGCATACGTCGTTATTCTACCAAGCCCCGACCGACTTGTATCAGCGGACAATCTCCGCTGCGGTCCAATCGCACTGATGACGACTACTAATCGCACGGTTGCGTCCTGAACGTCGGAGACCGACAGTTTGTTGATGCCCGCATAGAGCGCGGTCCGGGTTGTATGAAATTAATCGTTAGAGGCCGGCCAAGGATGGCGGCGTTTTCGTCGGGTTGACGCCCGCGAATCGTTGCCTCACCATGCATCGGAAAAAAGCTGCTGTGGCCACCCCGAATAGTGAAATCTCTACATCATTTGCGTGAGGGGCAATCATGACTCGCCACATTCTCGACGAAGCGCACATCCACCCTGCAATCAGGAAGACCATTGCCAACAATCATGCGGATATA
The DNA here is from genome assembly GCA_005883655.1 of Betaproteobacteria bacterium. Taxonomy (GTDB): domain Bacteria; phylum Pseudomonadota; class Gammaproteobacteria; order Burkholderiales; family Casimicrobiaceae; genus PALSA-1003. Next base: position 1,496 of record VBDA01000180.1, read on the forward strand.
GTGCGCGAAGTGCAGGCTGCGATTGCCGCCAACGATGTGGTCGTGGTGGGCATGAAACAAAATCCCTTCCCCAAGAAGGCACGTAAGGCACTCGATGCCGCCAGCATCCCCTACAAGTATCTGACTTACGGCAGCTACGTTGGCGGTTGGCGGCGTCGCGGCGCTCTCAGGATGTGGACCGGATGGCCGACGTTCCCGATGGTGTTCGTTAAAGGGGTGCTGGTAGGCGGTGCCGACGATTTGAAGCGGATTATTGCGAGCGGCGAGCTAACCCGCATGTTAGCTGCCAAGCCGGGACAGCGCCGCAAAAAGTGATCGCGATGCGCACATGATTAAGGGTCTGCACGCCCCATGCTTCACCCCTCCGCATCGAGGCCCAGCTGAACCATGTCGGCGGCGCGCTGCAGCGCGCGCAGCTTGTTCAGCGTCTCCTGCCATTCGCCCTCGGGCGAAGAGTCATGGACGATGCCGCCTCCGGCCTGCGCGTACAGCATCCCATCCTTGACGACCGCGCTGCGTAGCGCGATCGCGGTGTCCATGTCGTCCTGAAAGCTGATGTAACCCACCGCGCCGGAGTAGATGCCACGGCGGGACGGCTCGAGCTCATCGATGATTTCCATGGCGCGCACCTTTGGCGCGCCGCTCACGGTGCCGGCCGGGAACGCGGCGCGCAGCACGTCGATGCTGGTGAGGCCGGGCTTGAGTTTGCCCTCCACATTGGACACGATGTGCATCACGTGCGAATAGCGCTCGATCACCATGCGCTCGGTTACCTGCACCGAGCCGGTTTGCGCGACCCGGCCGACGTCATTGCGTCCGAGATCGAGCAACATGACGTGCTCGGCGATTTCCTTGGGATCGTTCAGGAGCTCGGTCGCGAGCGCATCGTCGGCCTCGCGGGTCGCGGCGCGCGGCCGGGTGCCGGCGATCGGCCGCAGGGTGATGTTCGAGCCTTCCTTGCGCACCAGAATTTCCGGTGAAGCGCCAACCAGATGAAAATCGCCAAAATCATAATAGAACATGTAGGGCGAAGGGTTGAGCGAGCGCAGCGCCCGATAAAGCGACAAGGGCGGCGCGGTGAAGGGACGGCGCATGCGTTGCGAAATGACGACCTGCATGATGTCGCCCGCCACGATGTACTCGCGCGAGCGCGCCACCGCAGCCTGAAATCCCTCCGCGCCGAACTCGCTTTCGGCGACGGTGAGCTCGGACGCGGTCTGATAGGGGATCGTCGCGGGCTGCCGGAGCTTGCGCCGGAGGTTCTGTAATCGATCGTGCGTGGCCCAGTATGCATTGGGCTCCGCCGGGTTCGCGTACACGATGAGTGAGATCTTGCCCGAGAGATTGTCGACGACCGCGAGCTCCTCGGTGAGCAGCAACAGGATATCCGGAATCTCCGCAAGCTCCGCGGTCGGTGCCGGTGCGCTCGCCGCAAGCTTGGTCTCGACATGTCGAACCGTGTCGTAGCCGAAATACCCGGCGAGGCCGCCGCAGAAGCGCGGCAGGCCCGGCCGCGGCGCGGCGCGATAGCGGCCCAGAAACGCTCCGATGAACGCGAGCGGGTCGCCCTCGTGACGCTCGACGATTCCGCCGCGATCCTCCACTTCGATCTGCCGGCCGCGCGAGCGAATGCGAAGCTTCGCCGGCAGGCCGATGAACGAATAGCGGCCAAAGCGCTCGCCACCGACGACCGACTCGAGCAAGTAGGTGTAGCGCTGGTTGGCGAGCTTGAGATAGAGCGAAAGGGGGGTATCGAGGTCCGCAAACGCCTCGAGAACGAGCGGGATGCGGTTATACCCAAGCGCAGCGAGTGCGCGGAATTCGGCTTCGGTCATGATGCTCCAACGATTCTCTGAACGAACGCAACGTAATGCAGGCGTCGTTTATGAAGCGCGACGCGCTAGAAGCGGATCACGATAGGCGCCAGCGCCAGTCGTTGCCGTGCCGCCAAGCCCAGTCGTTGCGATGGAGAATGTCGAAGCTCATCTGATCAAAGGCGCGGAAGTCGAGCCGCGAGGAAACTATACCATCAGGCTCGAGGCTTTGCACCGGCCAGGATGCGATCTTGCCCAAGCCCGCGATCTGCGCAAGTCCCGCTCAGTTTGCGACGTTCATTGCGCGCGAGCGATTTCGGCGCGCATCGCGGCAATGGTCTTGGAATAATCGCCGCTGCCAAAGATTGCCGACCCGGCGACGAACCTGTCCGCGCCGGCGCGGGCAATGGCGCCGATATTGTCGACCTTGACCCCGCCATCGACTTCCAGCCGTATTTCCCGGCCCGTGCGCGCCACCATGGCGTCGATGCGTGCGCGCACAAGCGTAAGCTTGCTCAACGCCTCGTCGATGAAGGATTGTCCCGCGAAGCCCGGGTTCACCGACATGATCAAAACGACGTCGAGCTTGTCGAGCACGTGATCGAGGCAGTCAAGCGGCGTCGCGGGATTGATCGCCAGCCCGGCCTTGCAACCGTGCTGGTGGATGAGACCGATGGTGCGATCGACGTGAAAGGATGCTTCCGGGTGAAAGCTGATGACCGCCGCGCCTGCCTCGGCGAACTCGGATACCAGCGCGTCTACGGGCGTGACCATCAGATGGACATCGATAGGCACGCTGACATGCGGCTTCAGCGCACGGCACACCAGCGGCCCTATGGTCAGATTCGGCACGTAATGATTGTCCATCACGTCGAAGTGAATCAGGTCGGCGCCGGCGTCGATGACAACGCGGACTTCGTCACCAAGGCGCGCGAAGTCGGCGGAGAGGATCGAGGGCGCAATCTGGTATGTACGCATGGCGTTATAATTGCTCCGTCATCCCGGGAAGGGCTTTGTCGTGGCCGAGAGCGAGAAATACGAAATCACCGTCGTCCCCAAGGCAAGCTACGTCGAGGACCAGTCGGACCCGTCGAAGAACCAGTATGTTTTTGCGTACACGATCACGGTCACCAACTCCGGCACCATTCCCGCGCAGCTGGTCAGTCGGCATTGGGTCATCACCGACGCCAACAACAAGGTCGTCGAGGTCAAGGGCCTCGGCGTGGTCGGACAGCAGCCTCTGCTCAAGCCCGGCGAAAGCTTCGAATACAGCAGCGGCACGCATCTGGAGACGGCAGTCGGGACCATGCGCGGGGCGTACCAGATGGTGGCCGAAGACGGAAAGCAATTCGACGCGCCCATTCCTCCCTTCACCCTGTCGGTGCCGCGCATTCTTCATTGATGCCGGTCTCGATGCAGGTGCCGCACCATCGCGCCCGATTCGGGTCAGTATCCGGCGCGCGTTGTTTTCGCCCGTGAAAGCAGCAGGGTGTATAGCAGCGCCGGTCATTGGTTCCGGCTGTCTTCGCCTGATTCGTCATCGGTCGATTGCGGCGCGCTTGTGGGCAAAGCGGGTGGCAAACTCGGCGGCTTGCGGCTGCCACCGATCGTGAACCAGACGATGAACACCGCCAGCAACAGCGCGACCAGCGCCTCGAGAAGTATCCATGTCATCGCGATGCTTTCCAGTGTCGCCGCGCTTTGCGCGTTCGTCGGATCCTGCGGAACGGTCCGCGGTCCCGCGCCCCCTGTCGGGTCCCGTAGCGCCGCGCCAGCGACGGAACCGCCAAGCGTTGTGTTCCAGGCGGTTCCATTTTCAGCCCTGCCCGGCTGGAGCAACGACACTCCAGCCGCCGCCCTGCCCTCGTTTGCCGCAAGCTGCCGCGCGCTGATCGGGCGAGGCGAATCGGCGGCGATCTGGCGACCCGCATGCGCCGCCGCGTCCGCCGTCGCAGCTCACGACGATGCCGGCGCGCGCGCGTTTTTCGAAGCGCAGTTTACTCCATACCGGGTCACCACCGCGGACGGAATCGATGTCGGACGGGTGACCGGCTACTACGAGCCGCGGTTGAAGGGCAGCCGTGCGCGCGACGATCGTTACCGCTATCCGCTGTATGCACCGCCTGACGATCTGCTCACCGTCGAGTTGGGAGAGATCTTCCCCGCGCTCCAGTCCGAGCGCGTTCGCGGACGACTCGACGGCAGGCGCGTGCTGCCCTATTGGTCGCGCGCGGAAATCGAGGCCGGCCAAGCAAGGTTGTCGGGGAGGGAGCTCGTCTGGATAGACGACCCGGTCGAAGCGTTCTTCGTGCACATTCAGGGCTCGGCCCGTGTCGACCTTGCCGATCGGAGCAGCGTGCGCATCGGTTACGCCGATCAGAACGGGCATCCCTACCGGTCCATCGGGCGTGTGCTGATCGAACGTGGCGAGTTGACGCTGGAGCAGGCATCGATGCAGGCCATCAAGGCCTGGGCAACGCAGCACCCCGCCAAGTTGCCGTCGCTTCTCGACGAAAATCCAAGCTATGTCTTTTTTCGCGAGATCGCCGCCGATTCTGACCAAGGCATCGATGGACCGATCGGCGCGCTGGGTGTGCCGCTTGCCGCGGGCCGCGCGGTCGCAGTAGATGCACGCTTTCTGCCGCTGGGTGCACCACTTTTTCTGGCGACGACTTACCCGCTTTCCGATGCACGCCTGCAGCGGCTGGTTCTCGCGCAGGACACCGGTGGCGCGATCAGAGGCGCGTTACGTGCCGATTTCTTCTGGGGCTCGGGCGACGACGCTGGACGAAACGCGGGCCGCATGAACCAGTCCGGTCAGATATGGTTGCTGTGGCCGAAAGGCGCCGCGCCGTCCGCCTCACTCAAGCCTGGCAATCGCTAGCTTCCCGCCGCACCGTATATCGGCGCGAAGAACAGGTCCTTCCACGTCGCGGGTTTGGCCTTGATCGTGCCCACGCGTGACATGAATTCGGCGTACTTCATCGTTCCGTTCGGGACGGTCGAGAACTTTGAGTTCGGGTCGGCGAGAAT
>VBDA01000180.1:6403-12193 GCA_005883655.1 Betaproteobacteria bacterium
TTTTCTGGAGTCCCTGGCGATGAGAGCGTTGGCCTCGTTCATGGCCGCGATGAATGCGGCGCACAGCTTCGGGTTGGCCTCGAAAAACTTTCGCGTGGTGTAGGTCATGTCGACGGTGATATCGCCGAGGATGTCGACCGTGTTGAACACGCGGTGCAAGCCCGGCGTCGCGTCCTCGATGTAGGAGAACGGTGGCGATGCCATGTGGCTGTTGATCTCGCCCCTGCCCGATAGCAGCACCGTGAGCGCATCGGGGTGTGGAAGGCCGACCGTGATCGAGTCGAGCTTGGCGTAATTGACGTCGCCGAATTCCTTGGCGGCGACCATGTGCAGCATCACCGCCGGCAGTGAGGTCTTGATGCCCGGAACCGCGATGCGGTCCTTGTCGGAAAAATCCTTGAGCGACTTGATGTTGGGATTGCGGGTCATCAGGTATAACGATGACGAGCTCATCCCGGACAAGCCGCGGATTTCCAGCGCCGGATTGTCCTTCGCCTTCGCCCACAGCGTCAGAAAGCCCGGGACGCCGATCGAAGCGATGTCGAGCGCGCCCGACAGCATCGCGTCGTTGATGACATTGCCGCCGTCGAGCACCACATACGTTGCCTTGACCTCGCCCAGACCCGCCGCCCTGGCGTTTTTTTCGACCAGCTTCTCGCTGGCCATGACCATCAGCGGCAGATAGAGCACGCCATAGCCGTGCGAGATGCGGACCTCCGAGACCTCGGCGCAGGCGCCGGTGGTGACAATCGATCCAAGGAAAAAAAAGACGAGCGCGCGTAGTGTGGATGAGAACATCGGGGTTTTCTCAGGCGCGATCCGCGAACGGGTTTAAATGTCAGCACCGAGGACGCCGTGCGCCTGCTGGTCGGCCTGATACGAAGAGCGGACCATCGCGCCGACCGCGGCGTGCGCGAAACCCAGCCGATAGGCTTCCCGCTCGAACAGGGCAAACACGTCGGGATGCACGTAGCGCAGCACTGGCAGGTGCGAGGCGCTCGGCTGCAGATATTGGCCGATGGTAAGCATGTCGATCCTGTGCGCGCGCATGTCGCGCATCGCGTCGAGGATCTCGTCGTCGGTCTCCCCCAGACCTACCATCAGGCCGGACTTGGTCGGGATGCAGGGAAACCTCGACTTGAACTGATCCAATAGCTCGAGCGAATGGGCATAGTCGGCGCCCGGGCGCGCCTGCTTGTACAGGCGCGGGACGGTCTCAAGGTTGTGATTCATCACGTCAGGGGGCGCCACGCTGAGAACGTCGAGAGCGCGCGCAAGGCGGCCCCGGAAATCGGGAACCAGCACCTCGATACGCGTCGCCGGTGAATGCTTACGCACGGCACGGATACAGTCGACGAAATGCTGCGCGCCGCCGTCACGCAGATCGTCGCGATCGACGCTGGTGATCACGACGTAGCTAAGCTTCAGCGCGGCAATTGTCTTGGCCAGGTTCAGCGGCTCTTCGGCATCGAGTGGCAGCGGACGTCCGTGTCCGACGTCGCAAAACGGACAGCGTCGCGTGCAAAGCTCGCCCATGATCATGAACGTCGCCGTGCCTTTGCCGAAGCACTCGCCGATGTTCGGACAGGACGCTTCTTCGCAAACGGTATGGAGATTGTGCTCCCGCAGGATCCGCTTGATGTCGTAAAAGCGGGGCGAGGATGGCGCCCGCGCGCGTATCCACGAGGGCTTTTGCAGCCGCTCCGCGACTACGACTTTTATGGGAATTCGCGCGGTCTTGGCGCTGCCCTTGTGCTTGACCCCGGCGGATGCGGACGGAAGGTAGCCTTTCTCTTCCGGAGCGGAGGCGATATCGCTCATCGACTTTTTCGCTCGATGGCGGCAATCGCCTGGGTCACATTGCTCATCAGGCGCTCTTCGATCTCGGTGCGCGATGCGTGCACATCAAGATCACGGAGCTGCGTCACGGCGAGCCCGCGATAACCGCAGGGGTCGATGTCATTGAACGGCGCGAGGTCCATGTCTAAATTGAGCGCGAAGCCGTGGTAGGTGCAGCCGTTGCGGACCTTGAGACCGAGCGCGGCGACTTTGGCCTCCCGGCCGTCGCGCTTGACGTAGACGCCCGGCGCATCGCGCCGGCCGTATGCCTCGATCCCATAGGAATCGACCAATTTTATCACGGCGCTCTCGATCGCCTCGACCAGCTGCCGCACGCCGAGCCGAAGTCGCTTGAGATCGATCAGCAGATAGACGACGAGTTGACCCGGCCCGTGATAAGTGATCTGTCCCCCTCGATCGACCTTCAGAACCGGAATCGTATTCGCGCGCAAAATGTGCTCGGGGCGAGCGGCGAGTCCGAGCGTGTACACCGGCGCGTGCTCGGTAAGCCAAACCTCGTCTGTCGTGTCAGGAGTGCGGGCATCGGTGAACGCCTGCATCGCGCGCCAAGTGCGCGTGTAATCTGTCCGCCCGAGACGTCTCAGCGCGGGCACATAACTGTCGGACCTCTTGCCGCCCACGCCAGCTGCGTCAGCGAAGGGTGGCACGGACGCGGCTTCGTTCAAGGCTAGCGGCCAGTAATGTCCCGACAACGAATGGGGCGTCGCAGCGCCCTAAAGAACCATCACGACCTGCGGATGCCCCGAGAGCTCGCGGTAGAGTTCATCGAGCTGCTCGCGGGAGCTCGCATTCACCACGCACGTCAGCGACAGGTACTTGCCCTCACGCGAAGCCCTCATTTCCATGGTCGAGCTGTCGAAGTCGGGGACGTGGCGCAGCACGATATCGAGCACCAGTTGCGCGAACCCGTCTTCGGTGCGGCCCATGATCTTGATCGGGAACGAACACGGAAACTCGAGCAGCGATTCGGCCATGGTCTTTTCCATCGCTCGAATATGGGGGCGGACATGTCGCGCGCAAGCGCCGGCGCTTCTGCTACGGGCGATACATGTACTCGCGGGTCGGCGGATGCGGCAAACGCCCGCCGGGCAAGGGTTTGCCCGCGAGCACCTGGAAAATCGACAGCCAGCCGCGCTCGAATGCGTGAGCCGAGCCTGCGAGGTAAATCCGCCAGATGCGGAATTTTTCCTCTCCGACTTCGCGACGGGCAGCATCGGCGTTTGCCTCGAGCCGGTCGACCCAATGCGTGAGAGTGCGCGCGTAATGCTCGCGCAAGGCTTCCGCGTCGACGACTTCCAGTCCTTCCGAGGCCAAGCCCTGGACGACCCGGGAAACGTGCACGAGCTGGCCGCCGGGAAAGATGTATTCCTCGACGAAGTCGCCGATGCCGCTGCCCAGGCTTTCTACGCCGAGCTGATTCTGAGTGATGCCGTGGTTGAGAACCCATCCTCCGGGCTTGAGGGCCCGGTATATTTTCCCGAAGTAGCGCGGGAAATTATGCTCGCCGACATGCTCGAACATGCCGATGCTGGCGATCTTGTCGTACGCGGCGTCCGCCGGCAGATCGGTGTAGTCGAGCAGTTGCACCCGTACGCGCCCGCTCAGGCCCAGCTCGGAGATCTTGGCGTTGACATAGTCGTACTGATTTTGAGAGAGCGTGATGCCGGTCGCGTTGACGCGATAGTTCTCTGCGGCCCAGAAGATCAAAGCGCCCCAACCGCATCCAATATCCAGGAATTCTTCGCCCGGCTGCAAGCGGAGCTTGCGGCAGATGAGATCGAGCTTTTGCGCCTGAGCCTGGTCGAGCGTATCGGCATCGCTCTTGAAGTACGCGCATGAATACACCATGCGCTCGTCGAGCCAGAGTCGATAGAACGGGTTCGAGACGTCGTAGTGATGCTGGATATTGGTCTTGTTGCTGCGATGCTGATGCCACCACGCGCGGAGGCGAGCGCGCACCTCGTCGCGACCGTGGGTCACCTGCCCGACCAGCGCCTCCGCGATGGCGAGCACGCGTCGTGCACCCCCGGAGAAATCGATGTCGTTATGGACATAAGCGCGCGCCAGCTTGCCAAGCTCAGGCGACGCGAGTGCCCTGACTCCGTTCCAGTTGCGGGCGTAGACATCCACCTCCGGAGTCGCTGAGAGCGCGACGCGGCCCCCGTCTGGCAGCACTACCGCCACGGGAATATCGCGACCGCCGTAGCGGCTTTCAACGATTTTGGAGAGCGGCTCTTTCATACCCATTGAAGGTGCGAACGGGAGCAAGCGCTATTGGAATTCTAACTCGCGTCCGGCTAAATTGCAGCAGGATCAGTTTGTAGGACGCCGACTGACGCGATGATCATTCGTCGTATGCCTGGGGCATACCGTCCGCATTGCAAAAGCGAATCTCTATTGACTGCTCCGGGACTTGCTCGCCTGAAAGAGCTCGTACATCTTGCGAAACACCGGCCCAGGCGAACCGCCGGCAAAGGATTTCCCGTCGACGGTAGTAACGGCGAGCACTTCCTTGGTCGATGACGACAGCCACATTTCATCCGCCGCGAGAGCTTCGTCGCGGGAAATCGGGCGAACCTCCACCGCCAAGCCGCCGCCGCGCGCCAGCTCGAACGCTGCGTCATAAGTTATACCCGGCAAGATCTGATTGTCCTTGGGCGGACCGAGGATGACTCCGTCGCGCACGATGAACACGTTCGACGCCGAAGCCTCGGTCAGAAAGCCATTGCGAAAAAGTACCGTCTGCCGCGCCGGCGTCGGTCGCACGCTGCCGCGCCAGCACATTGCCCAAAAGCGAAATCGTCTTCAGGTCGCAATGCAGCCAGCGCTCGTCGATCGCGGTGACGACAGCGACGCCGCGTTCGACCTGTTCCGCGGTCGGCAGTGAGAGCGGATTGCTCATCATGAAGACCGTCGGTGCGACGTCCAAGGGAAAGGAATGGTCACGCTTGGCAACGCCGCGAGTCACCTGAAAGTACACTCCCTGATCGTCGAACGGAGTGCGCGCGACAAGCTCGCGGATGATCGATTCCCATTCGGCCTCGGTATGAGGGTTCACCATTCTGATGCCATCGAGGCTGCGCTGCAGACGAGCGAGATGCTGTCGCAGGCGAAAGGGCTGTCGATGGTAGACGGGAATCAATTCATATACGCCGTCGCCATAGATGAAGCCGCGATCGAGTACGGAGATTTTCGCGTCTTCAAGCGGCAGAAAGCGGCCATTGAGATATACGGTCATGAGCGCGTGTCAGGCTTCATGGAGATGGTGTGCTAGACGTGGGCATCGATGCAGCCGCGCCGATGCGCCGGATTCATCATTTGAACCACAATCGGATGGTGTCCCACGCACGCCCGAACAGGCCCGTGAGCGGCACCTCCTCCAAGGCAACCAGCGGGTACTCTCCGACCGGTTTGGTGTCGAGCGTGACCTTGACCAAGCCGACGCGCTGTCCGCGCGTGATCGGCGCAACCAGCGGCTCGATTGCCTCCAGCGTGAGCTTCAGCTGCGGCGCCTGGCCCTTGGGCAGGGTCACGTATTGGTCAACGACGAAGCCGGCGGGGACCGAGTCCGTCGCGCCCTTCCATACCTTGAGCGCGCTGACCTGCGCGCCGTTCTGATAGAGCTGCACCGTGTCGTAGAACTGGAATCCGTAATTGAGCAGCTTCTGGGCCTCACTCGCGCGCGCCGCATCGGACGCCGCGCCTAGCACCACGGCAAGCAGCCGCCGAGGGCCACGCTTCGCCGACGCGATCAGACAATAGCCCGCAGCGTCGGTAAATCCGGTCTTGACGCCGTCGACGTACGGGTCGCTCCAGAGCAGCCGATTGCGATTCGATTGCGTGATGTTGTTGTAGCGGTAGTCCTTGATCGAATAAAGCGGGTAATACTCCGGGAAATCCCGGATGACGGCCGCGGCGATCAGCCCGAGG
>VBDA01000181.1 GCA_005883655.1 Betaproteobacteria bacterium
CTTCGCGCGGATCGGGTTCGGAGTGGGTTGCAAAGACGAAGAATCGACGAGGAATCGGCGAAAAAAGCGACGAAGCGAGCGACTGGCGACGGATACGGCTTGCGCCAAACCCGGAAAGTCGCTATTATGCCCGGTCTTTTTGGGGTGCTCCACCGAACGCTAGGCTCGCTTTGTTTTCGGCTCCAAGCGCACCCGTACCCACCAACGGCACCGACAGTCGCAAGCGAGGATTCACGAACATGGCAAACACTGCCCAAGCACGCAAACGTGCCCGGCAAGCGGAAGTGAGGCGTCAGCACAACGCGAGCCTCAAGTCGTCGCTGCGCACTGCGCTGAAGAAAGTCAAGAAAGCCATCGCCGGCGGTGACAAGGCGGCCGCGACCAAGGAATTCAAGGCACAGCAGTCGG